>DASXGS010000417.1:0-1562 GCA_036488975.1 Rhizomicrobium sp.
TACGCCAACAATTTCGATCTGGACCCCGACAAGGCGCTGCTCACGCGCAAAGCGTTCTACGCGAGCGTTGCGGATTCGGACATTCTCGTCATCGGCACGCATTTCTGCGATCCCACGTCCGGTTACGTGGAGCGCGACGGACAGAGCTGGAGGCTCGAAGTCGCGCGATGAACTGGGAGCTGCAGGATCAGACAATCCTTGTGACCGGCGCAGGCCGCGGGCTTGGCCGCGCCGCGGCCGAGTTGCTTGCCGCCTGCGGCGCGCGTGTGGCGGCATGCGATGTCGACGGCGACAGCTGCCGCGACACGGCGCGCAGCATCTGGAACGCCGGCGGCCGGGCCACGGCATATGTGTTCAGCGTGGCGGACCGCGAGGCCCTGTTTGCCGCGGCTTCGGATTTTGCGAAATCGCATGGGCGCCTGGATGCGGTGGTCAACAACGCGATGATCCTGCGCTACGAGCCCATCGAAGAGGTGCGCGAGGATGTGCTCGATCAGATGTTGGCCGTTGGCATCAAGGGTGCGGTGTGGGGCGCGCAGGCGCTGCTCGCGCATATGGATCGGGAGCGCGGCGGCGCGATTGTGAACATGACTTCGCCGGTGGCGGAGAAGGGGTTTCCGAACACCGCGGTCTACAGTCTGGTCAAAGGCGCACTTGTCACGCTCACCAAAACGCTGGCCACGGAACTTGGGCCGCGCAAGGTGCGGGTCAATGCCGTGGCGCCGGGCTCCGTGCCGACGCCCGGCGCGCTCGGTCTCAACAGCAAAGAGGAATATGCCCGCCGCATGCGGAGCATTCCCCTGCAGCGTCTCGGAGCGGCGGAGGACAGCGCCAATGCCGTCGCCTTCCTGCTGTCGCCTGCCGCATCGTTCATCAACGGCGAAGTGCTGCACGTGGATGGCGGCATTGCCGCTGCGGGTTAGCTGAGCGATGCACGATTTCCGCGACAAGACGGCCTTCATCACCGGCGGCGCGGCGGGCATCGGCTTGGCCCTGGCGCGCGAATTCCTGAATGCCGGGGCGCGCGTGATCATCGCGGACATCCGGCAAACTGTGCTCGACAAGGCTGTTGCATCTCTTGCGGCGGGCGAGCGCTTGCGCGCCGTCCATCTGGATGTCACGGATCGGCAAGCGTTCGCGCGCGCTGCGGAGACAGCCGGCAAGGTGCACATCCTCTGCAGCAATGCGGGCGTCTTTCTCGGGGGTCCGACGCAGGATGCCACCTATGACGATTGGGATTTCTGCCTCGGCGTCAATCTGGGCGGTACGATCAATGCCGTGCGCACCTTCGTGCCGCGCATGATTGCGCAAGGCGAGGGAGGGCACATTGTGCTGACCTCGTCGATCAATGGCTTATTCGCAAGCGGGGGCGTCGGCCCCTATACCGCCTCGAAATTCGCGGTGACCGGAATCGGCGAGTGCCTGCGCATGAATCTGGCGCCATATGGAATTGGCGTTTCCATCCTTTGTCCGGGCCCGGTTGCCTCCGATTTGTTCGAGAGCACACCCGCTGTCCGGCCCAACTCTTTGAGCGACACGGGCGCGCATCTGGTGGCGCTGGA
>DASXGS010000422.1:0-1613 GCA_036488975.1 Rhizomicrobium sp.
GCCAGCGCATATTCGTTCGCACTGAAACCGAGGGGCCGCAGGCGCAAGCGCTCCAGCCGCCGCGTGAGCAACATGCCCAATGTCTGATGCGCCAGCCGGCCTTCGAACGGATAGCAGACGAGGTAGTGCTTGGAGCCGCGCGGGAAACTCTCCACCAGCAGCTGATTGGGCAACGGAATGATCGAACGCCACTCCTGGATCTTTAGCCACTCGCCAACCGGCTCTGGCAGCGCGCCCCACATCTTTGGATTCGCCAGTTTCTCGCGCACGCGCCGCGCAAGGAACGTGGAGAGCGGAAACTTGCCGCCATTGTAGGATGGCACTTCCGCTTCCGGATCCTGCGTGCGCGTCACGTACGCCGCATTCTCGCGGATGCCTTCGAACCGCAGCACGTTGCCGGAGAACACGAACGTGTCGCCTGGTGCCAACTGCTCGAGGAAATATTCTTCCATATGCCCGAGCACGCGGCCGCTGCCGCCGACCGGCCGGCCTTTGCCGAGGAGCTTGATATCGAGCATCGGCTCTTCGACAATGACGCCGGCGTTCAGCCGATATTGCTGTGCGATGCGCGGGTGCGAGATGCGCCACTTGCCGTCACTGGTGCGGCGCAGCTTGGCGTAGCGGTCGTAGCGCTTCAGCGCATAGCCGCCGGTGGCGACGAAATCGACCACGCGATCGAAGGTGTCCCGTGTCAGCGCGCGATAAGGCGAAGCGGTCTTCACTTCGCGGTAGAGCGCATCGGCATCTAACGGCGCGGAGCACGCCATGCCGAGCACGTGCTGCGCCAGCACGTCGAGGCCGCCGCGGCGCGGCGGGTCGCCGTCGAGCTCGCCCGCCAGCACGGCATCGCGCGCCGCCTCGCATTCGAGCACCTCGAAGCGGTTGGCAGGCACGAGAATGGCCTGCGACGGATCATCGAGCCGGTGGTTGGCGCGGCCGATGCGCTGCACGAGACGCGCAGCCCCCTTCGGCGCGCCGATGCAGATCACTTTGTCCACCGCTCCCCAGTCGATGCCGAGATCGAGCGTCGAGGTGCACACCACCGCGCGCAGTTTGCCGCGAGTCATGGCGGCTTCCACCTTGCGGCGCTGCTCCGGTGCCAGGCTGCCGTGATGCAGTGCGATGGCGAGATTGTCGTCGTTGATGCGCCACAGCGCTTGGAAGATGCGCTCGGCTTGCGCGCGCGTGTTGACGAAGACCAGCGTCGTCGTCGCACCGCGAATGGCGTTCATCACGTCCGGCATGGCGTGGTAAGCCATGTGCCCGGCCCACGGCACGTACGATTCCGAAGCAATGACTTCGATTTCCGGCTTGGCGCCAGCTTGTCCGATCACCAGCGCAGATTTGGCTTCACCGACCGGCGGCTGCGGCACGAGATAGCGCTGCAGCGGCGCGGGATCGGCCACGGTTGCGGACAAGCCGATGCGGCGATGTTTCGGCGCAAAGGTTTGCAACCGTGCCAGCCCGAGCGCCAGCAGCTCGCCGCGCTTGGTGTTGATCGTGGCGTGCAGTTCGTCCAGCACCACCGTCTTCACCCGCTCGAACATGCGGCCCGCATCGCGGTGCGACAGCAGCAGCGAGAACTGCTCCGGCGTGGTGAGCAGAATGTCCGG
>DASXGS010000423.1:0-2186 GCA_036488975.1 Rhizomicrobium sp.
GGTGAGCCGCTGCCCGATACCGGCTCCCCATACAGCACCTTCAGCCGCTCGCCTTTCGCCTCGCACCATGCGGCCGGCGCAGGCGACAGCCCGCGAATGAGACAATCGAGTTCGTGGGCGGATTTGTGCCAATCGAGGTGCGCCTCTTCCTTGGAGATTTTCTTCGCGTAAGTGACGCCGTCGCTCATTTGCGGATGCTCTTCGATGCTGCCGCGTTCCAACGCGGCGAGCGCACGCGCCATGAGGTCGGCGCCGAGGCATGCGAGCTCATCGTGCAGTTCGCCGTACGTCTTGCGGCCGATCGGCGCGCGCTTGGCCATCAGGATGGGGCCGGTGTCGAGCCCTTCTCCCATGCGCATGACCATCACGCCGGTTTCGGAATCGCCGGCCATGATAGCCCGCTGGATCGGGGCCGCACCGCGCCAGCGCGGCAACAGCGACGCGTGCAAATTGAAGCAGCCGAGCTTCGGCGCATCGAGAATCGGTTTCGGCAGCAGCAGCCCGTAAGCGACGACAATTGCGGCATCGAGATCGAGGGCGGCGAATTCCCTCTGTACGTCTGCATCTTTCAGTGTGGCCGGTGTGCGGGCTGGCAATCCGTGTGTGCGCGCAAGTTTTTCAACCGGCGAGGGTTCGGGCAAAAGTCCTCGCCCCTTGGGGCGCGCCGGCTGCGTATAGACGGCGACGATATCGTGGCCTTGTCCGATCAGTTCCGTGAGGGTGGGCACGGCGAATTCCGGCGTGCCCATGAAGGCGAGGCGCAGCGGCAATCGCGCCTCAGCTTGCTTTTTCGAGGCGCTTGGCTTTCTGCACCTTGCGCAGCGCGATGGAGCGCTTGAGCTTCGACAGATGGTCGATGAACAGGATGCCGTCCAGGTGATCCATCTCGTGCTGCAGGCAGGTGGCGAGCAGATCCTCGGCCTCGATGGTTTGCAGGACGCCATTGCGATCGAGGAATTCGGCGCGAATACGCGAGGGGCGGTCCACCTCTTCCCAGATGTCCGGCACCGACAAACAGCCTTCCTGAACTGTGGTGGTTTCTTCCGAAGCCCATAGTATCTTGGGATTGATGTAGGCTTGCGGCTCGCGCCGGCCCTCCTTCTGGGCCAGATCCATCACCAGCACCCGCTTCGGTACACCGATCTGCACCGCGGCGAGCCCGATCCCCTCCGCCGCATACATGCTCTCCAGCATGTCGTCGATCAGCTTTTTAATCTCGCCATCGACGCGGCTGACCTCCTCGGAAACGGCCTTCAGCCGGGGATCTGGCGCAATCAGGACGGGGCGGATGGACATGAGGTGGAGATAGGGATTTCAGCCCCGTGGGTCAAGAATTCTGCGGATTTTCGAAGAAGGGGTGGGAGTACAAGGCAGGAACAGGCTAGCATGCCCGTCGTACATCCGATTCGGGCTTGGCCATGGATATCGCGTTCGTTGTGCTCGCCGCGTCGCTGCTGGTTTCCGCGGCGCTGGTCGCCTTTGCCCTGCTGCGACGGCGGCCGGCACTCGAGCCGGTGCTTCCCGCCCCCGATCCCCGGCTCGACCATGTGATCACGATCCAGGGAGAGATCGCCGGGCAATTCCGGCAGACGATCGCCACCCAGGCCGAGCTTCAGCGCACGCTTTCGGAGCGGCTGGATGCGCTGAACCGGCGTGTTTCGGAATCGCTCTCGGAAAGCGCCACCAGGACGGCGGCCACGATCTCCAGCATCGGCGAGCGGCTGAGCATTATCGATCAGGCGCAGACGAACATCGC
This sequence comes from Rhizomicrobium sp., assembly GCA_036488975.1. GTDB lineage: Bacteria > Pseudomonadota > Alphaproteobacteria > Micropepsales > Micropepsaceae > Rhizomicrobium. The sequence continues at coordinate 1,757 of DASXGS010000423.1, forward strand.
CAATCTTTCGACACAGGTGATGTCGCTCCAGGAAATTCTGTCGGACAAGCAGACCCGCGGTGCGTTCGGACAGGAGCGCATGGAAGCGATCGTCGCCGACCAGTTGGCGCCGGACCATTACGAATTCCAGCCTACGCTATCGAACGGCAGCCGGCCGGATTGCACGATACGCGTGCCGAATGTGAAGGGCGTGATCGTGGTAGATTCGAAATTCCCGCTCGAGGCCTATGAAGCGCTGCGGCAATCCACCGACGCCGATCGCAAGGCGGCGCTGGCGCGACTGAAGACGGACGTGCAGAAACACGTGAAGGACATCGCTGAAAAATATCTCATCGCAGGCGAAACGCAGACGCCGGCCATCATGTTCGTACCCTCCGAATCGATCTATGCGGAACTGCATGTTTCATGCAGCGAAGTGGTGCAGAAGGCG
>DASXGS010000010.1:0-5498 GCA_036488975.1 Rhizomicrobium sp.
GATGTCCGGCAGGTGCTCGCGGTCGGTGAGCGCGACGTACAAACGGATCGATGGAACCTTTGGCGCAATCTGCTCCACCAATTTCGCGAAGGTGACGTCGAAGAACAGCGCCTGGTCTTCCGCGTGGCCGGCGATGTAGGCGAGCTGGTCGGGAAACAACCGCGGATTTAATGTGTGGTAGATCGCGCCGATGCCGGCGATGCCGTACCACACCTCGATATGCCGCGCCGTATTCCAGGCCAGCGTGCCGATGCGGTCCCCCAGGCGAAAGCCGGCGCGATCCAGGGCATGTGCCACCTTCCGCGCCCGCCGCCCCACTTCGCGGTAATTGGTGCGGACGATCGGTCCTTCCACGCTGCGGCTCACGATCTCCCGATCGCCGTGATAAAGCGCGGCGTGATCGATGATCTTGTGGACCAGCAGCGGCCAGTCCTGCATCAACCCAAGCATATTTGCTCCCCGGTGTTTCCGCGCATCTTAGGAAGGGATGCGCAACCGGGCAACGCGCGGATCGTAGGGAAGAAGCGGAAATAACGGCCTTGGGCCGCCAGAGCATCGGTGTCAGGCGGCCTTGGCCCACGCCGGCTCAAGCTGGGGTTCGCCCAGATGGAAGCCTTGGAAGTAGTCCACGCCGAACGTCTCCAGCAGCGCCGCGTCGGCATCAGAGCCGACCCATTCGGCCACGGTTTCGAGGTTGAAGTTCTTGGCGAGGTCCACCAGCGTTCGCACGAAGATCTGGTTGTCGGGCGATTGCGAGAGGTCGCGGATATAGCTGCCGTCGATCTTCACCATGTCGACACGTAGCATCTGCAGATTCCGGAACGAGGTGTAGCCGGCGCCGAAATCGTCGATTGCGACCTGGCAGCCGAGCTCGCGCAGACTCGAGATGAAGCGCGCGATCTCTTCGAAATCCTGCAGCGCCGCGGTTTCCGTCAGCTCCACGATCATGCGGTTCGCGATCGGTTGATTGGCGCGAACATAGTTGACGAACGACTGAAGCCACGAGGGATCGCCCGCGGTGGTGCCGGAAACGTTGACCGCCAGGCTGAGGCCCGGATTCTCATGCAGCTGCGCCACCGTCATTTCCAGTGCGTGGCGATCTACCAATCGCACAAGGCCAAGCTGCTCGGCCGCTGGAATGAAGGCACCGGCGCTCACGACGGTTCCGTCTTCGCGACGCATCCGCAACAGGCATTCGTAATGGACGGGCTTGCGCGTTTTCGCGCTCACGATCGGCTGATAGGCGAATACCAGCCGCTTCTCGTGCAGCGCAGCCACCACTTCGTCGGCGATCGCCATGAGACGCAGCCGCGCGCTCTCGCGCTGCGGCGATTTCGCATAAATGGCGAACCCATCTCGGCCTTTGGCGCGGGCATGATCCAGCGCTTCTTCGGTGCGCAGCATGGCTTCCTGGCTGGAGGACGCGCTCGCCGGCAGGCACACCGCGCCCACGCTGATGGTCGCCGACACCATGCCGCCGCGGGTGGAAATTACTTCGCTGCGCACGGCGGCGCGCAGCCGCTCCGCCACAAGCGAGATTTCACGCTCCGTGCAGTTGCCGACGATGATGCCGAACTTGTTGCCAGCGATGCGGCCGATCACGTCGGTGCCACGCAAGGAGCCGGCCAGCCGCTCGCCCACACAGACAATGGCTTCATCCGACGCGCCAAAACCGTAGGCATCGTTGATGGCGGCGAGCCGGTCGATGGAGGCGACCAGGTAGGCGCAGCTTCTGTTCTCCGAGCGTGCTGCTTCGATGGCTGCGGAAAGCTCGGTGCGCAGGCTGGTGCGGTTGATGTGGCCCGTCAGCTCGTCGCGCGTGGCGAGGTAATGCAACCGCTGCGCATCGCGCACGCGCTCGGTGACCACGCGCAACAAACCCACCAGCCGCTCGGCGCGGCCTTCCGGCGTGGAAATCCGCACGCCGCGCATTTCGAGCCACTCGGAGCCGAGCGCAGACGCCGCCTCGAATTCGAAGCTGAACCCGCTGTCGTGGGTGAACGCGTCTTGCACCAGTGCGCCGAGTTTCGCGCGTCCGGCGTCGCTCATCCAGGCGCGAAAGCATTCGCCTTCGGAAAGCCGTCCCGGCGCGTGATGCAGCGACAGAACCTCGGTGCCGCCATTCCATGCGACGCGATCGTCGGCCAACGTCCAGTCGAACGCCGCTTCGCGCGCACCTGCGAGCGCCAGCTGCAGGCGCTCGAGATCGTGAGCGGCTGCCAGTTTGCGAACGCTTTCGCCGGCCTTCTGCAGCGTCTGGCTCAGCACATCCCACCACCCTTTGGCCCAATGTTTTTCTCGGGCCTTTTCATCATGATGTGCGTCGGGAATTAAAAAAGCTGAAACTTGTGAGGCAGCGGCGGGTTTTTCCTTTGGCGGCTCGGGGCTTGCCTAAGAAGCGGTTATGAGCCGGATCTTGAAAGGCCCCAACATCTTGCCTCTGGGCGGCAGCACGTTCCGCCATATTGGGCCACACACACAGAAATCCAGCGCGCTTACGGACCCGTATGGTAAAGGCGAGCATCCAAACGCGCGCGAGAATGCCGGCGATCGGTTAAATGCAAGCCCCGGCTCGTCCCGCGATGATACAAGGGGTTCCGCGCCGCTCTGGGACGGTCCGCGTTTGAGACCCGCTTTCGTGGCGCAGCTGCTGGGGCAGGTGTTTCCGCACACGGAGATACCGCGTCCACGCTCGGGGTCGGCCTACCGCATCCGCCACCCGGAACAAGGCATGCTCTGCGCGCGCACCGCCTAGCGCCCCGGCCTCACACGCGGATCACGACCTTCCCGAAGTGCTTGCCTTCCATCATGTAGCGGTATGCTTCTGCGGCGTCCTCGAAGGCAAAAGTGCGGTCGATGACTGGCTTGATGATGTTCACCGTCATGGCCGTCAGCATTTGTTCGAACATGGCGCGGTTGCCGACGAAGATGCCGTGCAGGCTTGCGCCCTTGAACATGAGGATGTGCGGATTGGTGTCGCCCTCGCGCGTGAGGACGCCGATCAGCGAAACCTTGCCGGCCCAGCCCACCGACTGCATGGATTTGGACAGCGTGCCGGCGCCGCCCACTTCCACCACGCAATCCACGCCGCGACCATTCGTAACGCGGAGCACTTCCTGCTGCCATTCCGGCGTCTTCTTGTAGTTGATGAGATCGGCGGCGCCGAGCTTGTGCGCGCGGTCGAGCTTGCTGTCTTGTGAGGATGTGATGATCACGCGCGCTCCGGCGGCGCGTGCAAATTGCAGCGCGAAGATCGACACGCCCCCGGTGCCCAACGCCAGTACTGTGTCGCCCGGCTTGATGGGGCGTCCGCTCACCATCAGCGCATGCCAGGCGGTCACGGCGGCGCACGGCAGCGTGGCGGCTTCTTCAAGGGAGAGCTGCGGCGGAATGGCGATCAGTCCATCCTCGTGCAGCACAACCTGCTCTGCGAGCATGCCGTCGGTCGGCGGGCCACCCAGCGCGCCGCGCGTGGGTTTCGGCGGGCCATCGATCCATGTCTGGAAAAAGGTGGCGACCACGCGGTCGCCCGGCTTGAAGCGCGTGACGCCCTCGCCCACCGCGATCACCTCGCCGGCACCATCGGAGAGCGGGATCAGTGGACCGGTATGCGGCGGCCCCGGATAAAAGCCCAGCACCAGCGCGAGATCGCGATAATTCAGCGAGGTGGCGAGAACCCGCACTAGCACCTGGTGTGGGCCCGGCCTGGGATCGGGCCGATCGGACAGCCTTAAGCCCTCGAGACTCTTCGCGCCTTCGACGACCTCATAGACGCGCATCGGTCTCTCCAGAAATCTTTAGCGGCCCGCCATCGCCATTTGCCTAAGATCTACGCCCGGTTTGCGGACATGCGTGTTGCGGTATTCGCGCGGGGATGTGCCGTAGTGGTTGCGGAAGACACGCGCGAAATGCGTCGCATTGTTGAAGCCCCAGCCGAAAGCAATCTCAGTGATCGTGCGGCGTTGCCAAAGCGTATCAGCGAGCTGCCGCCCGCATTCTTCGAGCCTGCGGCGCAAGATATAGGTGGACACCGTCTCCTGCTCGCTGGCGAACAGGATGTGCAGGTAGCGCGGCGAAATGCCAAACGCACCCGCCACAGAACGCACGCTCAAATCCGGATCGCGCAAATTGGCCTCGATGTAGCGCTTGATCTGCACGCGGCGGGTGCCGACGATGGCGGCATCGGCGACCACCATGCCCTTCACTTCGGTGCAGGCGGTGGCAAAGACATCGAGAATGCTGTCGGCGATGCGTGAGCCCAATTCGGGCGCCAAGCTTTCGGCGCGCTCCCACACGCTGCGCAGCATGAGCGAGGTGGTGTTGGACAACCCCTTCTCGCCGGACAGCTTCACGCCGATCATTTCTTCCGGCGTCGGCAGATGGCGCTTGAGCTCTTTCTCCGCCACCATCAGCACCAGCGTGCTGCAGGTGTCGTTGTAGGTGAGCGAATAGGGCAGCGTGCTATCGCTCAGCACCAGTTCGCCGCGCTCGAGCAGCGCCTCGTGGCCTTCCTGCCGGATCAGAAGCTGCCCGTCGATCTGCACGTGCAGGAAATAACGATGGTCGTCCACGCGCGCGGCTTGCGCCTTGGAGCGCCGCACCGTGGCCGCGCGCGAAACCGCATGCGCCATATGCAGGCGACCAGTGTGAAGGCAGCGTACTTCGGCGTCGAAGTCGCTGGCGTTGACGGGTCGCGTCTCCAGCGGCGCGAACACGTCGCTGATAATGTCGTTCCAATACGAAACCTTGGCCGATGACGGCAGGCCGCTTGTGGAATAGGTCTGCATGGGCGCCCTCCAGCGATTTTTTCTTTCATTCTAGCCAATTGTATGCCTTACATACAACCCTGCGGAGCCCGCCTTTTGACGTGATTCCGGCTGTCTCTGGCGGTAATCTCTGCGGCAGTTTCCTGCGTACGGCGGGGTGGATCAACAAATGCCGCGGACACGGTTTTTCGAGGAGGTGGGGCTGGCCGATCGCCCGTCGGTCGGCGGCAAGGGCGCCAATCTGGGCGAGTTGGTGCGCGCCGGTATTCCAGTGCCGCCCGGCTTTACGATGACGACCGACTGCTTCCGCGACTTCATGGCCGCGCTGGATTCCGATGGCCTGCTCCGAAGCAGTCTGGAAACGCTGAATGCGCAGGATACTTCCGGCATTGCGGTGGCGGGTGCTGCCATGCGCGCGCGAATCGAAGACGCGCCGTTGCCGGGCGCGATCGATCAGGCGATTTGCGACGCACACCGCTCGCTCTGCGCGGGTGCAGACAGTCCGGTCGCCGTACGCTCCAGCGCCACGGGTGAAGATGCGGAAGACGCAAGCTTCGCCGGCCTCCAGGATACCTATCTGTGGCTGCACGGCGCCGAAGTGATCGCGCGCCAGGTGCGCGCCTGCTGGGCCAGCCTCTACAGCACGGAATCGCTCGCCTACCGCCGCAAGCTGGGCTTGCGCGAAGATGGCATCGCCATGGCCGTGGTCGTGCAGCGCATGGTGGACGCGCG
>DASXGS010000021.1:0-3394 GCA_036488975.1 Rhizomicrobium sp.
CAGCTTCACGCCTTCGCGCAAGGCACGTCGGTCTTCTTCCGCTTCCAGATAGTTCGGCTGAATCAACGGCGGCGCCAGCGGATCGGCCGATTTCAACGAAATGCAGCCCCGGCTCTGCGGGCGCAGCTGGCAAACATGCGCCATGTAACCGTGGCGGTCCGCTTTCCTGCGCGTGTGATCGAACATCAGCGCCGCGATGAAATGGAATTGCAGATCGGGGGTTTCGAGATCGGGCCGGCTCTTCAGGAAGGCGCCGGATTCCAGCCCCTGGCCGGCGGCCAGACCGTTTCCAAACAGGAGATATTGCAGTCCCGTTTTGGCGGCCGCGAGGGGCTTGGCCTGGCTGTAGAGCGTAATCGGCTGGGTGCATTCATACTGGATCGAGCAATCGAGGTGATCCTGCAGATTGCGCCCGACGCCCTTGAGCGGCGCCACCACCGGAATATCGAAGCGCTTCAGGATTTCCGGATCGCCAACGCCGGACAGCAGCAGCACCTGTGGCGTGTTCACCGCACCGCCCGAGAGCAGCACTTCGCTGCGCGCGCGCGCTTCCACCTTCTGATTCTTCTGCAGATATTCGACGCCGACGGCGCGATGATTTTCGAACAGCACCCGCGTGACATGGGCGTGGCTTTCGATGGTGAGATTGGGGCGCGTAAGAATGGGCTTGAGATACGCCGCCGCCGCGCTCCAGCGCCGGCCGTTGTGGATGGTCAGCTGGTAGGGCCCGAAGCCTTCCTGCGCATAGCCGTTGAAATCCTTGGTGTACGGATGGCCGGCTTCCATGCCGGCCTGCACGAAAGTGCGAAACAGCGGATTGCTGGAGCGGCCGTTCGAAACATGCAGCGGACCCTCGCCGCTGTGGAAGTCATCGCCGCCGTTCTCGTTGCACTCGGCGCGCTTGAAGTAGGGCAGCACATCGGCGAACGACCACCCTTCGCAGCCCATCTGCCGCCAGCGGTCGTAATCGCGGGCATGGCCGCGGATGTAGATCATGCCGTTGATGGAGGACGAGCCGCCCCAACCGCGGCCGCGCGGCCAATAAAGCCGCCGCCCGTTGAGATGCAACTGGCCTTCCGTCTCGTAGTACCAATTGAATTTGTTTTTCTTGCCGAGCAGCGCCGGGATGCCGGCCGGCATGTGAATCATCAATGACTTGTCGGGGCCGCCGGCTTCGATCAGCAGCACCTGGATGTTGGGATCGGCGGAAAGGCGGTTGGCGAGCACGCAGCCTGCGCTGCCCGCGCCCACGATGATGTAGTCATAGGTCTTCATGTCGACACCTTTGCGCCCCGCCCTCATCCTATCAGGGGCTTGTGCCGGTTGCTGGCGTCGGCGTCGAGGAATCCGGCGTGGCGGATTGTGCCGGGGCCGTGGCGGGCAAGACTGCCGGCGCGGGAGGCGGAGCAACGGCTGCCAGTGTCTGCTCAAGCTGCGCCAGGGAATAGGTGAGGGAACGCCGGCAAGCCTGCGACGCGCGCCGGAGCTGGTCGGAGCGGGCATTCACCATCCAGCAATCGTAGTCGACCTGCGCGCGGGCGGCCCGCTCGGGCGCTTTTTCGCGGCCCTGGTCGAGATCCCGGAGCAACTGCAGCCGCATCGCGTCTGCATCCTTCAGCGCCGGATCGGCATCTTCGGGGAGAATGTTATCGCCCTGGGCAACCGCCAGCGCCTTCGCGGCGTAGGCATTCGCGATATCGGCGACATCGGCGCTCATGCTGCCCATCTGGATCGACTGGTCGGCATCGAAGGGTGTGCCGCTGCTGGGGGCACCTACAACCCCGAAGGAATGGGCGAGGAAAGCGTAGTTTTTGAACAGATCCTGCGAGAACGCGTCGCCGATGGGCCGGGCAACGTCCAGCTGGCTCAGCGCAGTGGTGCCCACACAGCCGGCCAGGACGGCGGCCATGCCCCCGGTCATTAGAATCGCGCAACACCGCAGTCTGCCTGACATTCGCCTGTTTCTCCCGATGGAAGCCGCGCGGGCGGGGTTAAGCGAGCCCCGCGGGGCTCCCTCTATAGCGCGGGCCGGATTTCCCGTTAAGTCGCTGAAAAATCGCATGGAGCCGGGACCGCTGTTCGATCCCGTAAACTTTCCGTTGACCGAATGGGCCGTACAACACGCGGTGGAGAAGGGCGCAAGCAGGCTGGCGGCACTATGACGGTCGATCGGGAGGCAGTCGTCGCCAGGGCGCGCGAGGAGCGCCGGCGCTATCGCCGCGTCGCAGTGGAGCTAAAGGGTCGCGTGTTCGTGCCCGATGAAGAGCGAGAGGCTTCCTGCACCATTGTAGACATGTCGCCGGGCGGTGCGCAGGTCGCTTGCGAGTTCATTCCTCCCCCCGAAACCTCTGTCGTCCTCTACATCGATGGGTTCGGCCGCTTCGAAGGCGTCGTCGCCCGTCCGCCCAAGGGCGAATGGACGGAGGGCAAGTTCGGCGTGCGGTTCAATTGCACCGCCTTAAAGCGCGAGCGGGTCGCCGAGCAGCTTACCCTTTATCTCAATCAGGGCACCATCGATCCGACAGCCATGCGCCGGCACGACCGCACGCCCACCAAGGGCCTTGCGCGCTTCACCCGCGCCAGCGGCGAAGTGGTGAGTTGCGAAGTGCTCGACCTCTCGGTCAGCGGTGTGTCGCTGACCACGGAGGCCCGTCCGCCGATCGGTGAGCTGGTGCTGATCGGCCAGATGGCGGGCCGTGTGGCACGCCATCACGAAACCGGCATCGGCGTCGAGTTCGTGACGCAGACGCCGGAGAAAGCCGCGCCCGAGCGCCCGACACCGAAGCTCGGCCTGCTGCGCTAATTTACGATTCGCCGATCGCCTGCTGCGGCAGTCCAAGCGCCGCGCGTGCCCGCGTGTAGTGACTGTCCTTCACGTGCCTGGAGACGAGACGGATTGCCATGGCAAGCACGGCCGCGTCGTCGGTAAAGCCAAAGCCGGCGATGAAATCTGGCACCGCATCGAACGGCAGTACGAAATAGGCAAGCGCGCCCAGCAGCACACCCTTCACGCGCGCTGGCGTCAGCGGATCGACGGCGCAGAAATAGGCAGCAGCCAAATCTTCGGCGAAGGGAAGCCGGCTCGCATACCGCAGCAGCTTGCGCCAGAAATCCCTCTCGACGAGGCGGCTGGTGCGCGCACGATCGGCGACAAGACGCGCCAACGTTGCGGCAGCGGAATCGGAACGCAGACCCATTGCCGCTAGTATCGCCGCGAACGATCTTGGACGAAAGAGCAATGATGGACTCCGGACAAATGCTGGCGACGCAGCCATTTCCGCGGTTGATGGGCGTGGAGATTGTAGAAGCCACGAAGGCCGTGGTGCGCGGACGGCTGGTGGTGCGGCCCGACGTCTGCACCGCATCGCATATTCTCCACGGCTGCGCGATCATG
>DASXGS010000037.1:0-1864 GCA_036488975.1 Rhizomicrobium sp.
GCTCGGGCGCCTAATCGTCCACGTCGTCCTGCGTCCGTCCGACCAGGTGAACGATGCCGGGCGTTGCGATGGTGACGAACACGAAGCGCGACAGGTGATGCGCGCCGACGAAGATCGGGTCGATGTGCAGGGTCAGCGCCAGCGCCAGCATGGCGTCCATCGCGCCCGGCGCGAACGCCACCACCGTATCGGACAGCCGCACCTGGGTGGTCAGAGCGATGATGCCGACGAAGACCGCGGTCACCAGAATCGCGATCGCGAACGAGCCGAGCGCGGCATTGATGTGCCCGGCCAGCACGCGCACTTTCATGCGCGCGAAACGCGCGCCGATCAGCGAGCCGATGCCGACCAGCGCCACGCTGCGCATCCAGGGCGGCACGCCGCCGTCGACGAGGCCCGTGCCATGCAGCACGCTGGAGGCGATCATCGCGCCGAACATCCAGCTCGCGGGAAATTTCAGGATGCGCAGGATCAGCGACACCGCCAGCGAGGCCGATATCAGCGCCACCAGCTGCCAGGGCGGGGCAACGGTGAGCGTCATGGCGCTCGAGTTGATCTGCGCCACGCCGGTCAGCGCCAGCACCATCGGCAGCGCTGCGGTCAGGATGATCACGCGCATGGTCTGCACCACGGCGATCGCCGGCAGGTCGGCGCCGCGTTCGACGGCCAGAATCGTGATCTGCGACAGCGCGCCGGGAGAGCCTGCGAGGAACGCCGAGGTGCGGTCCCAGCCATGGACGCGCTGCAAGTAGAGGCTGGAGCCCAAGGTCGAGCAGAAGGTCGCGCCCGCGAGCAGCGCGATGGTGACGGGATAGGCGCTGACATGCTGAATCAGGTCGCGCGACACCACCGAGCCGATGGAAATGCCGAGCACGACCAGCACGGCTTGCGTGACGATCGGCGGCACCGCGAGCGGACGGCCGGCGATCGCGGCAATGCCGGATGCGACCATGGCGCCGGAGATCAGTCCGCCGGGCAGATGGGCCACGAGAAAAAGCAGCCCGCCGACGGCGCCGATACCCAGCGTTTCAAGCGCGGCCAGAACCTTCGAACGGGTGGGGAGAGCGCGGCCCAAGGATGCGGTGATTTGCTTCACGCCACCTTATGGCAAATCCGGTTTGCCAATACCAATGCGCTAATGCGGTGCAGCAATGCGGCGCTTATCCCTCCCCCTTGCGGGGGAGGGTCGGTTGAGCGAAGCGAAACCGGGGTGGGGGGTCCACACGAACAGTCTGTGCTGTTGACCCCCACCCGGCGCTTGTTCGCTGCGCTCACGCGCGCCACCCTCCCCGCCAGGGGGAGGGTGTCAGCCACTCACTTCTTCCCGGCGCTCGCGCCGCCCTTGGCTTCCTTCATGCAATCGGAGCGGAATTTCTTGCGTTCCTTGCCATGCAGACCCTTCGTGTCGGCCTGCTTGGAGCATTCGAGCGATTCCGCGCTGCGCGGCTTCTCGGCCTTCTTGGCGGATGTCGTTGCGGCGGGAGCCGGGGCCGCGCCTTGCGCGAATGCGGAGCCGGCAAAGAACAGGGACGCGAGGGCGACAGCGGCGACGCGGGAGGAGATCTTCATCATGGAAGCACCTTTGACGGAGGAAAGGACCACAACGTCGCGTTGCGATGCTGAACCGTGGATGAATGGGGCAGCACTGCAATGCAGTATATTTTCAAGGTGACCTCGCTCGCAGCCTTGTCGCCATTGGCTGCTTGGCTAGGATGTTGCTCCCGTTACAATTCCCTGAAGGGAGATCAAGGATGAGCTTTCAGACCAGGTTGTTGTGCGCCGTTGCGGCATCTGGCTTGGCCGCATTCGCCGTGCTGCCCGCCCAGGCGCTGACCTCGCAGGAATGCAGCGCGAAATATCAGAC
>DASXGS010000063.1:0-3142 GCA_036488975.1 Rhizomicrobium sp.
ACTTGCCGGTACCTTCTACCAAGCCTTGCTCTTCTACCAACCGGCGGAAGTTCTGCTTGTGCAGGCGAATGCCGGAGATCGCTTCCACAGTCCGCTGCAATTCAAGCAAGGTGAACGTCGGCGGCATGAGTTCGAACACCACCGGGCGGTACTTCATCTTGCCGCGCAGTCGGGTGATCGCGGTCGCCAGCATGCGCCGATGGTCGAACATCATGCTTGCGCCGAGCGGCGGCCGCGGCAGGGTGGCCACTTTCGCTACACGGCCGTCATGCAGCGTCTCTTCGATCAGTTCCGCTTCGTACAGCAGTTCGTAGCGTTCCAGCACGCGCTCGTCATCCCACCGCAATCCATCGAGCCCAAAGCAAACGCGCATGCGCGTCTGGCGCTGCTGCTTGCTCGCTGCATCGGGCGCGTTCGCCACAAATGCGCGCAGCGCCGGCACAATCACAGAATCGATCAGTCCCGGTTTGCTGCCGCGCCAATCTTCCCAGGGAAAATAGCTGTACCATTCGCCCCATGCCGTACCAGGCGCCTGCAATTCGCCCGTGGCACGTGTGAGTGCGAGGTAGCCAACGGAAACCACCCGGGCGCCTTCGCCGGACTTCATCAGATGCCGGCCGCGATCGCCGAAAGTGTAGAGCTGCTCGGCATAGTCGAAACCGAGAAAGGTTTGTTCCTGCACCCAGCTGCGCAGGCCGGTCTCGAGCGTGCGATGGCGCAGCGGGTCGAACGGGCCGAAGGGGAGGGCGTCGCGCGAATTCGCATGCCGCACCACCAGCACCTGGGGTTTGTCATCGGCGACCGAAACGATGGCGGCGGACAAACCGATTTCGACCGCATGTTCCAGCCGCGCTGATTTCGCTTGCGCAACCGTCTGAACCGATGTTCGCGCCGGCGCCATCAGGTGACAAGCACGTCCAGCTTGAGCGGAAGCTCGACGCAAGTGCCTTCGGCCACGATGCTGCCGCGGCCGATCGCCTGGATCGCGGAGACCATTCGGCCTTCACGACCCAGTGCTTCGTCGGCTAGGCGCACGATCAGCGGATTCGGAAAAGCGTGAGGCGCGCGTGCGCGAATGGCCCGGGCTACATCAACTTCCGCCCCCGGCCCAAGCTTGTCGCACAACAGGATGAAGGCGGTTGCCATGGAGCGGCTTACGCCCGCCCAGCAGTGCACGAGCATCGGCGCTTCGCCGCTCCAGCCGCGGCCGAATTCGATCACCGAATCCACATGCGCCGCGCAAGGCGCGCATTCCGCTTCCCATTCTTCCGCCACATCGTTCATGCCGATGCGCAAATGCCGATCAGGCTGAAGCCCTGCGGGTGTATCGATCATGTGCTCGGGCGAGAGCAGGGTAATCATGTGCGATGGCGTGTAGCGCCGGATGGACTCTTCCACCGCGGAAAGCGGGGTTACCAGAATCATGGGCATGGTTTTCTCCAGACCAAGTGGCTACCGGAAATCGATGGCGGATTGAAGACGGAACTCAGCGAGTCAGCTGCCGGAACCGCTCAAGAAAGCGCGCTTGCGCGTCGGCCGGAGCGAGCGTTGTGAGCCGCGGTGGCCTCAGACCCTTCGGTGGTGTTCCGAAAAACCGGCGCGCTTCCATGGTCCCGAAACCTGCGAGCTGGGTGGCCTCAAAATAGGCGGAAATCGTGTCCGCGCGCTTGATGAGTGCTGTGATTTCCGGGGTGAGCCCGGCGGGAAGACCGAAGCGGATATGGATGGCAGCGAGCAGCCGCCGCTCCAGATCCTTATAGTCGATGCCGACCGCCGCCTTGAACGGACTGATGAGGTCGCCGATCACGTATTCCGGCGCATCGTGCAGCAGCGCCGCCAGGCGGGTTTCCCGCGCGATGCGGGGTGACAGGTCCACCGCCAGCCGCTCGACCAATACGCAGTGCTGCGCCACCGAGAAGGCATGCGCACCGGTGGTTTGCCCGTTCCAACGGGCGACCCTTGCGAGGCCATGCGCAATGTCTTCGATCTCGACGTCCAGCGGAGAGGGATCGAGCAGGTCAAGTCGGCGGCCGCTCAGCATCCGTTGCCAAGCACGTGCCGGTCCTTTCTTCGCGGAACGCATGCCTACCGTTTATCCCAAACGGCAGTGGACGAGCGAGATGCTTGACTTGGGGCCGCCGGCGCGTTGCGCTGGAGGTGAATGGGAGGGAGGACGGGATGTCTTTCGCCAAGATTCTTGCTCCGCTCACCGGCGGCGCGCGAGATGTCGCGGTCCTGGCGACGGCCTTTGCCGCCGCCAGACCCTTCGGCGCCCATGTAGAGGCGCTGTTCGTGCGGCCCGATCCCGCGGAAGCCATGCCGTTCTTCGGCGAAGGCGTGTCCGGGGCGGTGCTGCAGGAAATCGTCGACGTTGCGAAAGAAGCATCGGACAAAGCGGTCGAGCGGGTGACGGCGACGTTGAATGCTGCGGCGGCGGCAGCAGAGGCGGAGGTGCTTGCCGCGCCTGCCAAACACAATGGTATCAGCGCGTCATTTCTTGAACTCACCGGCAATTTCGCTGACCGGCTGACGCAGGAGTCCAGGCTTTGTGACCTCGTGGTGTTCGGGCCGCTGCACGAAGGCGAGAAGGCAGGCCTGATGGAAGCCTTCGAAGCTGTGCTGCTCGACACCGGCCGTCCCGTTTTGCTGACCGCACAGCAGCCGCCGGCCACCCTGGGCACGCGCATTGCCATCGGCTGCGACGGGACGGTGGCCTCGGCGCATGCGGTGACTGCCGCGTTGCCGTTTCTCAAACGTGCGGAATCGGTTGCGCTCTTCACGGTTAAGCGCGGTGAGGAAAAGGCTGGGGTCTGTGCCGAGGTCAAAGCATACCTGTCGCTGCATGGGGTGACCGCCATGGAAAAGAGGGTTGAACCAGGCGCGCGGCCGCTGGGTGAAATTGTTTTGGGCACCGCACTGCAGTGCGGCGCAGATCTGCTCGTGCTTGGCGGCTATGCACAAAGCCGGCTGAAACAGACGCTGTTCGGCAGCGTCACGCGACACGTGGTGAGCCACGCCCATCTGCCGCTATTCCTGGTGCACTGAATCAGCTGAGCTTCTTGAGGACGATGCTGCCCGCGGTATAGCCCGCGCCGAACGAGCACAGATGGCCGAGGTCGCCGCGCTTCAGATCTGCACTGAA
>DASXGS010000068.1:0-1562 GCA_036488975.1 Rhizomicrobium sp.
CTGTGGATTTGGGCCTGGAATGCGATCTTTCCGATCTGAACACCCAAAAACGCAAATACACCGCGCCATGCGAGGGCGGGATCGCGCAGGATTTTCCGGACCTCTCGCAATCCATGGCCTCGGTGACGCCACTGAAGCTGCATTTGAAGAAAAACGGCAAGAATAGCTTCAGCGTATCGTTCAGCGGCTCCAGCTCGCACATGGTGACGGGCGAGCTCGGCGCACTCTCAATCACGACACCGACAAATTCTTCACTCGACATCGGCGGGACCTACACCACGTATCACAACAGCGCAGTAACCCAAGGATTCGCTTCGCAGTTCTCGCTCTTTCCGCCCACGCCGACGGGCTGGTCCGTCACCGACAACAAGAACGACGCGAAGTTCTCGATTTCGGTTATCGACAACACCACCCGCAACTCCAGCGGAACCGTCACGCGGATCTCCACTGGCGAGGTGCTGGCAACGTTTGCAATGGATCGCTCCGGCACCGGCTCGATCACATATTCCGATAGCTCCAGCCAGCCGATCACCAGCTGGCTGCTGGCGGACTAGCTGGCGCCGGCGGAGGCAGGGGAACCGAACTCCCACTTGCGGCCGAAATTGAGGGTGGTCGGCGCGAGCCACCAATTCGGATGCGCCTGCGCGATGGTGGCGGCAGCCGCTTCCGCACTCATTGCATTCGGATAAATCCCGAAGCAGGTCGCACCGCTGCCCGACATGCGGGCAAGCAGCGCGCCTGTGCCGGCAATGGCGTCCAGCGTGTCGCCGACAAGGGGACAGAGTTCGCGCGAAGGCGCCTCGAGATCGTTCTGCGCGCCTCGCAGGTACGTCACGAGATCCTCAATGACCGCAAAGCGAGGCGGCCGGCGGATTCTCCCGATGCCGCTGCCGGTTTTCAGTGCCGCAAATGCCGCTGCCGTGGAAACAGGCGCGCCTGCATTCACCAGCAGCGCATCAAAGGTGCCGATCTCGCTGACCGTCGCGAAGCGCTCGCCGCGGCCGGCCATCCACCAGCAGCCCGGCATGACGCAGACCGGCACATCGGAACCCAGATCGTGGCCGATGTTCCATAGCTGCGGCAGCGTCAGCTTGCCGGGGAACAGGCGCGAGAGGCCTCGAAGGGTTGCCGCCGCGTCGCTGGAGCCGCCGCCGATTCCGGAAGCCACCGGCAGGTTTTTCGTGAGCGTGATGCGAATATTCGGTTCGACTTTGGCGTACTGCGCAAACGCACGGGCCGCCCGCAACACAAGATTGTCCGCCTCGCCTTCCAGTGCGCGGGCGAACGGCCCTTCCACCTTCAGCGACAGCGCATCCGCTCCTTCGATCTCAAGTTCGTCGCCGACGCTGGCGAACACCACAAGGCTTTCCAGTTCGTGGTAGCCATCGGCGCGGCGGCCGCCGACATGCAAGAAGAGATTGATCTTCGCCGGCGCGAACTCGCGGATCATCTCAGCTGTGCGCGGTCGTGGCCGGGGTCAACCCGTTCTGCAGCTTCTGCTGGATTGCCGCCTTCGCCTTGTCTTCGGCGCCGAAGGCGAGCGCGTGGCTCCACTGGAAATG
>DASXGS010000144.1:0-4818 GCA_036488975.1 Rhizomicrobium sp.
TGTAGAGGCCAAACTCTGTGTACAGATGATCGTCCCACCACGCATAGGCGCTGACGCCCAAAACATTTTGCGCCAGCGCGTCCGAAACGAGGGTGGCGGCATCCGGCCCCGGCATCAGGTCCGAGTCGGTGAACGGGAATCCCCAGCCGGGGAGCGTCGCCCACACATCCTGAATGGTCGGATTGTTGTTGACCGACAAGCCCAGTGTGACGTCGGAGCCGAACAGGGTGGTTTTTTCTACCGCGCGCAGATCCAAATTGTCCCACGCCACGGCCCGGTCGACGCCGCTGTAGGTCACCTGCGCAAACCCGCCGAAATGCTCGCCGATGCCGCCGGCGAGAAACAGACTCGCTTCGTCCAGCGTGGTGTTGTCGTTGACCGCGTAATGCGAGGCCGGCGGTTCCGGCGCATCGCCTTGGGTGTGCACAAACGAGGCAACCGCCATCGCCGAGACCGGCAATGTAAAGGTATCGCCCGCGCGCAAGGTATAGCCATTGAGCTTGAAATTGCGGCCGAAGGGCGTGAGCTGCGGGCCGAACGCGCCGATATGGCATTGCTTGCACGGCTGACCCGTCTGCACGGCAAAGGCGGGAACAGCTGCTGCCGGTGCAGCGTGAAGGACCAGCATGGCGACGCCGAACAGCGCCTCAAGAAAAGACAAACCTCTCCCGTTCCGCGCGCGCATCCGCGTGCGGCCGCAAATGTTCGGTCGCATGAATGGACCCCAGCTGTGTCGTCTGCGGCGTTCCCGCGCGAATGTGCAGGAGCCTTGTCGATTCCACAGACGCGGTGCGCCGCGGGTTTATTCCGGCTGCGTTATTTCAGCACGTCGAGATAGGCGATGAGATCGGCGCGCTGTTTGGGATCGGAAATACCTGCAAATGCCATGCGGGTGCCCGGCACCATTTTCAACGGGTTTTCGATCCAGGCGTCCAGCTTCTGGTTGGTCCACACGATGCCGGAATTCTTCAGCGCCGGCGAATACGAGAAATCCGCCATACTGCCCGCCTTGCGCCCCACCACGCCGAACAGGTTGGGGCCGACCCCATTGGGAGCGCCCTTCTTGTCGGTGTGGCACGCCATGCAGCGGGTAAACACACCTTGCCCGTTCTTAGCATCGGCCGCATTGGCGCCCGGTCCGTCGAGTGCAACAAGGGCGAGCACGGAACAGACCGAGGCAAGAAAGCGGAGTCTCATGGATGTCCTCTCGTGATGGCGTGACGGATAACGCCGCGCGTTTCTAACCGCATATGGACGCGGCGAACAGAGTCGACTGGGACCCGAGACTGCCCGCCTTCTCGCGGGCGCGGCGGCTCGAGCTGATTGCACTACTTGGCGCCCTTACCGCGTTCGCGCCGCTCTCCATCGACATGTACTTGCCGGCGCTGCCCACCATCGCGCGCCAGTTCCACGCCTCCATCGGCGCGGCGGAGCTCACGCTCGCCAGCTTCTTCACAGGCTTCACTTTCGGTCAGGTGCTTTTCGGGCCGCTGACTGATCGCTTCGGCCGGAAAGGCCCGCTCTACGCCGGAACGTTGCTCTACATCGTCGCGTCGCTCGGCTGTGCCCTGTCCGGAGGCGTGGCAGTGCTTGCGGCCTTGCGATTTCTTCAGGCGCTCGGTGCCTGCGCCGGCATGGTGATCGCGCGGGCCAGCGCGCGCGACATCTTCGGTCCGCACGAAGCTCCACGCATCTACGCCTACATGATGCTCATCCTCGGCCTTGCGCCCCTGCTGGCGCCGTTCATCGGCGGATACGTGCTGGTGTGGTTCGGCTGGCGCGCGATTTTTCTGCTGCAGGCAAGCATTGGCGTTGCAGCGCTCGTCGCCACCTTCTTCCGGATTCCGGAATCGCTCGCGGGCGCACGTCGCGAACTTCATCCGCTGAAGGTGCTCCGCGATTACGCGGCGCTGCTCGTCGACCGCCGCTTCATTGGTTATGTGCTGGCAGGCGCGGTGTCGAATGCGGGGCTGTTCGCCTACATCACGGCCGCACCGCACGTGTTCATCGATCTGTTCCATGTCGCGCCACAGCACTTCGGCTGGTTCTTCGGCGCCAATGCGATCGGACTTGTCACGGGTGCGCAAGTAGGCGCGCGGCTGCTGAAGGACCGCAGCGCCACCCATGTGCTGCTTGCGGCCCAGATCGTGCAATGGATTGCCGGCTTGGTACTGCTGACGTGCGCACTCACCGGCTTCGGCGGGATGTGGGGAATCGCCGGTGGGCTGTTTCTATTCGTCGCGCTCAACGGCGCGATCATGCCGATTGCGGCGGGCTGCGCGATGCACCATTTCGGACGCATGGCTGGCATGGCATCGGCGCTGCTTGGCGCGCTCCAGTTCGGCGCGGCGGCGATCGTTTCCACCGCCATCGGCAACACATCGCCTGACAGTGCCATTCCCATGGCCGCGGTGATCGCCGGCTGCGGGATTGCCGGGCTGGCGTTCAATCTTCTGCTGAGGCCGAAAATCGCGGCCGGCTAGCGCGTCACGCCGGACTTCGCCGATTCGATGGCGGCACGGAAACCGACAGGATCGGCGATATCCGGCAGGTTTATCGCATCCACACCGGTGCCTTCGATGCGCAGGCGGCCATAGCCGAGCAGGCGCCCCCAGAAGGTCTGCATCACCCGCACGCCTTCGATATTGGTCAGCGCGATCTCGTTGGTGTTGAGGCTGAACAGGCCGTTCTTCTCGACGAAGCGGTGCGTGGTGACACCGATCTCCGTCGTCCATTTGCGGATCATCATGCGAAAGAAAATGACGATGCCGACGAGGACGATGCCCAGCAGCACCAGCGCCAGCATCGCTTTCAGCGTGTACCACCAGTGAAACTGCGCTTTCGCAACCAGCTTTTCACCCGCCCCCAGCGACTGCTCGATATAGGCCATCCGCCACTCCCGTGTTTCGCGCAAACATAGGCCGGAAATCCGCGCACTCAAGCCGGTGGTTCGTGTAAGATCGGCGCGTCTGGTTGCGGGAGAACGGCATGAGCACGCGTTTGGACGAGATTGCCGAAGGAATTTATCGTATCAGCACCTTGGTGGCGGAGATTGCCGCACCGGCGGGGTTCACGTTCAACCAGTATCTCATCGAGGCGGACGAGCCGCTGCTGTTTCACTGCGGGCCGCGGGCGATGTTTCCGCCCGTTTCGCAAGCGGCCGCCGGCATTGTACCGCTGTCGCGGCTGCGCTGGATTTCATTCGGACATGTGGAATCCGACGAGTGCGGATCGATGAATCAGTGGCTGGTCGCGGCACCTGAGGCGCAGGTCGTGCATGGCGGCACTGCCTGCCTCGTGTCGCTGAACGATCTCGCGGACCGGCCTCCGCGCGCGCTCGCCCATGGCGAGGTGCTCGATCTCGGCGGCAAACGCGTGCGCTGGATCGATACGCCGCACGTTCCGCACGCGTGGGAGTCCGGGCTGATCTTTGAGGAAAGCACCAGCACGCTGTTTACCGGCGATCTGTTCACCCATGCCGGCAATGGACCCGCGCTGACGAAAGATAGCATCGTGCCGGCCGCCATCCAGACGGAAGAGGCGTTTCATTCCACCTCGCTGGCGCCGAACATTGGCCGCACCATTCGCAGGCTTGCGACGCTCAAGCCCAAGCGTCTCGCGGTGATGCATGGCTCTTGCTTCGAGGGTGACTGCGCCCGCGAACTGAACGCGCTGGCGGACTACTACGAGGGCGCTCTCGCCGCAGCGCTGAAGGCGGCTTAGCCCTTCTTCGCGGTGAACAGCAGGCACCAGCCGTTCGGGTTCACGCTGCCCGCCACGACCTTGCATGCGGATGGTGCGGTGAAATTCGTACAGCCGCTGCAGCGCTGCTCGCCCTTCGGCTGGTCCTGGTAGCGCACGTCCTGCTTCTGGAGCTGCGAGGCATCGGCGCGGGCAAGTCCGGCGCCAACGCCTTCGGCCAGGACGGCAGAACCGATTGCGACTCTGGCAGCTGCGCCAAGCATGCTCCTGCGTGAGATCGAGTTTGTTATGCGCGTCACTCTTTGGCCCTGTGCGTTACCGAAGGGACGCAATGCAACGCTGCGTTATTCCACCGTCCGTCGCAGACAAGCGTGGCACGCAAAATCAAAGGGCCGGTACGAAACCGGCCCTTGACGTTCCTGCGGATTCCGGGCGGGTCAGGCTCTCCGGATCATTCCGAAGATCAGGCTTGCAGCAAACAGAATGAGAAACACGACAAAAATCACCTGTGCAATTCCCGCCGACGTCGCCGCAATACCGCCGAAACCGAATATTCCCGCAATGATTGCAATCACCAGAAACGTCAGGGCCCAACCGAGCATTTGCTAACTCCTATATCGATGGCCCGAGTGAGCCGCTTGATCTTGCAAACGCGACCCCGCGCGCTTCTGAATTTCAACGCCCGCTGGGCGCAACGGTTCCGGTCATTAGACCAGGGCCCCCGCGCAAAACGAAACGGGCCCGCGCGGAGGCGCAGACCCGTTTCATCCGACATTGAGAAAGTTTACAGCGCGTTGGCTTTCGGCAGCTTCGCGGCGTCTTCTTTCGATAGGGTTGTGATCACCAGGCCGCGGCTCTTCACGTATTTGAGACGCGACGGATCCATCTTCACCACATTGTTGCCGCCGAGCGCTGCGTTCACGGTCTTCAGGCTGCTGCCGCTCACATCCACACCGCGCACCTTGCCGAGCGTATCGCCCCACACGCTTTTGATCGGCGCGCTGGCGAGCGTCTGCTTCGGATCGTTCACCTTGCCCACTGGAATCGCGGCGCGCATTTCCGCCGGCGTCACCGGCTTGGTGGCATCGACGTGCGTGGGCTTCTCGTCGGTTGTCG
>DASXGS010000146.1:0-2097 GCA_036488975.1 Rhizomicrobium sp.
CGGTTTCTTCGATTCCAGCGGTGATGCCGACACGGTCACGCTTTCGCACGAGCTTGCCGAAGCGGTGAACGATCCGACCGGCGGCAATCAGGTGCCGCCATGGAACAATGGGCACTTCTGCCAGCCCAATCTGGAAGTGGGTGATCCTGTTGGGGGCCACGACCTGCCGCCGATCACCATCAGCGGCCCATCGTACAATGCGACATATCATGTGCAGGAGCTTGCGTATTTCGGCTGGTTCTTCCATCGGCTGGGCGGCGCGGGCAGGGTCTATTCCGATAACGGCACGTTCACGTCGTACGCGCCTCAATGTCCCTGATGCGCAAGCCGCAATACGGCCGCGTGGAAACTGCGCGGGCGGAGGTTCCGGCGCCGGGCTAAGCTGTAGCGCACTTGCGGAGGACTGCGGCCATGGCCAGCCACATCGGAATCCTGATCTTCGACGACGCGGAAGAACTCGATTTCGTCGGTCCGTGGGAAGTGTTCACCATGGTGAACGAGGTGTCGGGCCAGGCGGAACAAGACCGGCCTTTGCAAGTCAGCCTCATCGCCGAGAGACTCGACCCCGTGCGCTGCGCCAAGGGCATGCGCGTGCTGCCCGATTTTACCACCGCGCAATGCGAGAAACTGGACGTGCTGCTCATCCCCGGCGGCTGGGGCACGCGGCGCGAATCCAAGAACGAAGCGCTGCTTGACTGGATCCGCGGTATCGCTGCCGAGGCCCAGTGGATCACGAGCGTGTGCACCGGCGCGCTGCTGCTCACTGCCGCCGGACCGGCGAAGGCAAAGCGCGTCACCACCCACTGGGCATTCATCGAGCAGCTGCGGGCCCGTGGCGAAGCCGCCGAGGTGCTGGAGAACATCCGTTATGTGCGCGACGGCAATGTGGTAACCGCCGCGGGCGTGTCCGCCGGAATAGACATGGCGCTTTGGCTGGTGGGGCAGATGTTCTCGCCGGCGCTCGCCCGCCAGGTTCAGCACGCCATGGAGTACAATCCCGCCCCGCCTTACACCGCGGAAACCTGAAGCCCGCACAGCGGCGGGACGCCCCCCGCGACGATCACGCCTTTGTCGCGCTGCGGCGGATATGCTCTGATTGCCTTTCGAGAGGGCAATCATCAGGGAGACATGCATGTCCGTTCGTCTGGGGCTGTTCGCGTTTGCGTTGCTGGGCGTGGCCGCTACGCCCGCCATTGCTCAGTCCTGCGGCAGCGATCCCATCGCGCCGGCGATACCGTCGGTCGCAGAGATCAAGCAGAAGGCGCCGGCGGATGCCGCGGCCTCCAAACACGATGCCTTCGTGGAAATCAAGAACTGGCAGGCGGACCTGAAAACCTATCGCGCTTGCCTGACCAACATCGGCAATGGGGACAAGCGGCAGCTCTCGCAGCTCGATGCCAGCAAGGACGCCAGCAAGGTCAAGCAGCTGAAAGACGAAGCGGCCGGCGCCTCGCATGCCTTCGACGAAAGCGTTGACATGGAGGAGCGGGTTGCGAACGAGTTTCACGCCATCCAGACGGCGTATTGCGCACGCGCAGACGTCGACAGGTCGAGTTGTCCCAAATAGCCGGCGCGCATCTCCGGGATTTTACCGAATCGGCTTAGTCTGTCCGCATGGCAATGATGGAGCGGGTTCGCGCCGAACGCCGCGCGCGCGCGCGCAATCATACACGCGCGGAGATTCTTGCTGCGGCACGCCGCGTGGCGGAGCGCGAGGGCGCGCGCAACCTGTCACTCCGAAGCGCTGCGGCGGAAGCGGGCTTCGCGCCGGCTGCGCTGTACGTGTACTTCCGCAACAAGGACGAGCTGATGCTCGCGCTGGCGGCCGACGATCTCTCAAGCCTTGCGCATGCGATGCGCGAAGCGGTGAACCGTCACGCGGGAAACGGCTCGTTCAGCGCCGCGGCATCCGCGGCATTGCACCTTCTCTCCAACACGGAAACGCTCGCCGCCGCCACGTCGGCCATTGCACCGGAAGCAAGCGGCAGTGAGATCGAACGACTGTTCAATGGTCGGCTGATCGCTGCGCTCACCGCGCTGTCGGCCGCAGCCGGCGGGCCGGTGCACAGCCGCGAGGCGCAGGCCGACACGGTGCTG
>DASXGS010000185.1:0-4020 GCA_036488975.1 Rhizomicrobium sp.
CGCGATGGCGCTCGCGCTGTGCGTGGCCGTGGCCGCGTGCGCGACCACGCCCAAGAACCCGCCCACCACCTACCTTGTGTTCTTTCCACCCCACAGCGCGCTTCTGGTTCCGAACGCCGCGCGTACCCTCAACAAAGTCGCCGCCGATGCGAATGGCCATGCGGCCGTGGTGGAAGTGTCCGGGCCGACCGCGAAACGCACCTCGCGTCGCAAGCCGACTCTTGCGGAGCAGCGCACAGTTGCGGTGGAACATGCGCTCGTAGCCGCCGGTGTGCCAGAAGAACGGATGCGTCGCGTGCCAGCCAAGCCAAGCCGGAAGCAGGATCCGGCAGAGGAGCCCGTTCAGGTTCGGCTGGCAATCAAACCAACTGTGTGAGCGCCGGTGAGACCGGTCCTCTCACCTCGCAGAAACAAAAGGTTGACACCATATAAACCATAGGCGCAGTGGAATCTGCGCGCTGAGGGCAAGTGAATTCCACGCGCCATGCGTTACAGCCGTGCCCCTTTTTTGCTGTGCGCGGCTTCCGTTCAAAAGGTTGAAATGACAGAGCAATCCCGACCCAATCAGAGCTTTCGGGCCTCCAACGATCTGCTGGAAGCGACCAGCTTCCTCTCCGCCGCCAATGCCGGATTCATCGAGCAGCTTTACGCGCAGTGGCTGGAGAACCCGGACGCGGTAGAACCCTCATGGGCGGCGTGGTTTTCGGAACTCGGCCAGCAGGAACTGAGCGCCACCGAACTCGGGCATCGCCTGCGCGCGCGCAAACCTCCGGTGTCGCTGGCAGATGGCGAGTTGCTCGGCGCGCTGACGGGACTGTGGCCGCCACGGAAGGGCGAAATCTCGGCCGCGGATACACGCAGTGCCGCGAAAGATTCGGTGCGCGCCATTCACATGGTACGCGCCTACCGCGTGATCGGGCATCTCGCCGCCGATCTCGATCCGCTACATCTCAATCCGCGGCCGCAGCTCGCGCAGCTCGATCCCAATTTCTACGGTTTCCATGCCGACGATCTCGATCGGCCGATTTTCATCGATGGCGTGCTTGGCATGGAAACGGCCACGCCGCGCCAGATCGTGGATATCCTGAAGCGCACCTATTGCGGGCGCATCGGCTATGAGTTCATGCACATCAACGATCCGGAGCAGAAGAATTGGCTGCAGCGGCGCATTGAAGGACCGGACAAGGAGATTTCGTTCACGCGCGAAGGCAAACGCGGCATCCTCAACAAGCTGATCGAGGCCGAAGGGTTCGAAAAGTTCTCCGGTGTGCGCTTCCTCGGCACCAAGCGCTTCGGACTCGACGGCGGCGAAGCGATGGTCCCGGCGCTTGAGCAGATCATCAAACGCGGTGGCCAGCTGGGCGTGAAGGAAATGGTGCTCGGCATGTCGCATCGCGGGCGGCTGAACGTACTCGCCAACGTCATGGGCAAGCCCTACCGGCAGATCTTCCACGAATTCCAGGGCGGCGGCGCGCAGCCGTCGGATGTCGAAGGCTCGGGCGATGTGAAATATCACCTCGGCGCGTCCAGCGATCGCGAGTTCGACGGCATCAATGTGCACCTTTCTCTCACCGCCAATCCGTCGCATCTGGAAGCGGAAGACCCGGTGGTGTTGGGCAAGGCACGCGCCAAGCAATACCAGCTGGGCGATACGCGTACGCGCGCCAGCGTGCTGCCGCTGCTGCTGCACGGCGACGCGGCGTTTGCCGGCCAGGGTGTGGTGGCGGAATGCTTCGCCATGAGCGGCACCAAGGGATTCAAGACCGGCGGCACCATTCACTTCATCGTCAACAACCAGATCGGCTTTACCACCAGCCCGGCCTATGCGCGCTCTTCGCCGTATCCATCCGATGTCGCGCTGATGGTGCAGGCGCCGATCTTCCACGTGAACGGCGATGATCCTGAAGCGGTGGTGCATTGCGCGCGCGTGGCGGCGGAATTCCGGCAACTGTTTCACAAGGATGTCGTGATCGACATGTTCTGCTACCGCCGCTTCGGCCACAACGAAACCGACGAGCCGGCATTCACGCAACCGCTGATGTATCGGGCGATAAAAGGACATCCCAGCACGCTTGAGTTGTACGCCGCCAAGCTCGTGGCCGAGCACACGGTGACCGAAGACGACGTGAAGGGGATGATCGCCGCGTTCAACAAGCGGCTGGATGAGGAATTCGAGGCCGCCAAATCGCACCGGCCCAATCGTGCCGACTGGCTGGACGGCCGCTGGACCGGATTCGAGAAGGCGCCGGAAGGCGATCGCCGCGGCGACACCGATGTGGAAACCGAGAAGCTGCATCTGGTCGGGCGCGCGCTCACCACGGTGCCGGACGGGTTTCATCTGCACCGAACCATCGCGCGCCAGCTACAGGCCAAAGCGAAGATGCTCGAGACCGGCGAAGGCATCGATTGGTCGACCGGTGAAGCGCTCGCGTTCGGCACCCTGCTTGACGAAGGCTATCCGGTGCGGCTTTCGGGGCAGGATTCTTCGCGCGGCACGTTCAGTCAGCGCCATTCCGCTCTGATCGATCAGGAAACGGAAGCGCGCTACGTGCCGCTCAGCCACATTCGCGACGGGCAGGCGGAATTCGAAGTGGTGGATTCGTTGTTGTCGGAAGAAGCCGTGGTGGGGTTCGAGTACGGCTATTCCTCCGCCGAACCGAAAGCGCTGGTGCTGTGGGAAGCGCAGTTCGGCGATTTCGCCAACGGCGCGCAGGTGATCATCGACCAGTTCATCGCGTCCGGCGAAATGAAGTGGCTGCGCATGTGCGGCCTCGTGATGCTGCTGCCGCATGGCTATGAAGGCCAGGGGCCGGAACATTCTTCGGCGCGGCTCGAGCGGTATCTGCAGCTCTGCGCGCAGGACAATATCCAGGTCTGCTATCCTACCACACCGGCCAACTACTTCCATGTGCTGCGGCGACAGATTCACCGAATCTTCCGCAAGCCGCTCATTTTGATGACGCCGAAATCGCTGCTCAGGAATCGCCGCTGCATTTCGTTCCTCAGCGACATGGGGCCGGGTTCGTCGTTCCATCGCGTGTTTCGCGACCAGGCGGAATGCGTGCCCGGTGCGACCACCGTGCAGCTTGCGCCGGACGAGGAAATCCGCCGCGTCGTGCTGTGCACCGGCAAGGTCTACTTCGACCTGATGGACGAGCGCGAGAAGCGCAATGACAACCGCATCCAGATGCTGCGGCTGGAGCAGCTCTATCCATTCCCGGATGCGGTATTGGCGGATGAGCTGCGCCGCTTCCCCAAGGCGGACATCATCTGGTGCCAGGAGGAGCCGCGGAATCAGGGCGCCTGGACATTCATCGCGCCCCGCATCGAGGACACCATGGCGCAGCTTGGGCGGAAAGCGACGCTTCCCTATGTCGGGCGGCCGGAATATGCCTCCACTGCCGCGGGCCTGATGAGCCAGCACACGGCGGAACTGAAGACGCTGCTCGACGAGGCCCTGACGCTCTAACCACCTTCCCTTGAAAAGGGAGGGTCGGATCGCGCACGCGATCCGGGGAGGGATCATGCTAGAAAAGGCACCGCGGACCCCCACCCGATCCGCTTCGCGGATCGACCTCCCCCTTTCAGGGGGAGGAAATTATCGAGCAGAGCTTTGTCGATGAGCATCCAGATCAAGGTGCCCGCCATGGGCGAGAGCGTCACCGAGGCCACGGTGGCGCGCTGGTTCAAGAAAGAAGGCGACGCCGTCGCGCGCGACGAGCCGGTGCTGGAGCTCGAAACCGACAAGGTGACGGTAGAAGTACCCGCACCAGCAGATGGCGCGATTGAATCCATCGATGTGAAGGAAGGCTCGACCGTTCAGGTGGGCACGGTGCTGGGTGCGATTGCCGAAGGCAAAGCGGGTGCGCCAAGTGCGAGCGCTTCCGTGCGCAATCCCGACGCGGCGGCTCCGAAAGCCGAAGCGGCTGCACCAAGGCCGGCGCGGCAGCCGGTGGCAGAGCGCGTAGCAACGGCGGCAGCGCCGCAATCGAATGTGACCATGATGCCGAGCGTGCGGCG
>DASXGS010000204.1:0-4385 GCA_036488975.1 Rhizomicrobium sp.
GCGGCGCAACCGAAGGCGAACTCAGCGGGCGCGGCGCAATTCAAACCGGCATCGGATTGCCGAGGATCAGCTTGCTGAGCGAGGTCGCTTGCGGTGAATTGTCCGGATTTTCCGTGCTCAGGCGAAAGGCTCGGCGGTCCTCTTCGCGCTTCGCCGGGTCCTTCTCCTGAAGCATGCGCTTGAAGTTGGTGGAAAGCACGGTGGTCACCCCGAGAAACACCCGCCGGCGCTCCTGCGCGTAGAAATCGAGCGCCGATTCCGGCGCCCGGCCTTCGATCACGGCAGTCATCACCGCGATCAGCGCGTCGGCATCGATCACGCCGGTGGTAAGCCCCATGCCGCCGCAGGGATTGCAGGCATGTGCCGCATCGCCGGCCAGCAGCACTCGCCCAACACGAAAGGTCGTGGCACACCGCTCCTGCACCCGGTAAGGCGACCATGCCGCGAGGCGGTATGGCTCGTTGCCTGGCAGGATCGCCGCGTAGTGATCCGGGATGCGCGCAAGCACATCCTCTTCGGGAAGATCGGCGTCCTCGCCAAAGGTGACTCGCCACAGATTGTCGCGGCCGAGCCGTGCCGCCACCGCCCAGTTGACCGGATCGGCAATCATGTTAGCCGGCTCGAAATCGTATTTCTCGAAATCGTATTCGACATTGGTGGCGACAAACCGGTCCGGCCACGTGAATCCTTCGAACGGCAAACCAAGCAGTTGGCGCACCGCGCTGCGCGCGCCATCGGTGCCGATCACCCAATCGGCCTTCATGTCACGTTCGCCTTCCGGCGTTTCTACCGCCAGCGTGACGCCATTCGGCCCTTGCGAATGGCCAACCACTCTGTGATTCCACAACACCTGCGCGTTGGGCAAGCGTTTGAGATGCTCCAGCACCAGCCCCGCGAGGATGTGCTGTCCCAAATGCAAATTGTGATCGTATTTGGTGCCGGGCGGCAGCGTGTTGCGCAAATCGGAACGGATCACCTCGCCGGTTTCTGGGCTGTGCAACGCAAAGCCGGTGCTGGCAAATCCGATCGCTTCGGCGTCGACAAGCAAATCCAGCCGGTCGAGAATTTCCAGCGTGGTCGGAAAATAGATCGCCGCGCGCGGCGAACTGTTGATGCCGGCTTCGGCTTCCAGCAGCGCCACACGAATGCCCCTTCGTGCAAGCCCTATGGCGGTCAGGAAACCGACCGGCCCCGCGCCCACTACGATCACGTCTGCCACACGTTCCATCCAGCTACTTTCGGTTGCGCGCGAGATAGTCTGCAAGCGCCTTCAGCTCCGCATCGGTGATCTCGGTCTTGCGTGCTGCGGGCATGACACTGACGCCGTGACGCACGGTGTAGATCACGAACTCCGTGCTCAGATCCGTCCGCTCATCGAGCCGCGCGGGAACAGCCCCGTTGTACTTTGCCCGGAGCGCGGCGGTCCCCGGCTTGTCGGGAAGCGGACCGTGACACTCGAAACAGTAGTGCCGGAAGATATGCTCGCCGGTATCGCCCGGTACGGAAACGGCAGACCAGCCCGCTCCCGGCATGGCGCCTGAAAACGCAGGAACAGCGTCCTTCGCGTTAGCGGCGCTCGCGGCCAGCGCCGCCGTCAGCACAAACGCGCAAGAACGAATCATCGTCCCACTTTCCGCAGGTGCCGCGGCCAGACGCCATACCGGCCGGCAGACAGGATCCCGTTCGGATCGACAGCATCCTTGATGGCTTCATGGAAGCGCAGCAGCGCATGATTGTTGAAGCTGTAGGTCGCCATCACATCGTCCTGAAACGCGGCCGCGGTACGGTACTCGCCGTACCCATGTTCCGCGAGAATTCGGATCAGTTCGCGGAAGCTCGCGCGCGTGCGCATGTTCTTCTCGGGTTCGTGCGTCGTCGCCATCATGATCAGAAT
Organism: Rhizomicrobium sp.; assembly: GCA_036488975.1. Lineage (GTDB taxonomy): Bacteria > Pseudomonadota > Alphaproteobacteria > Micropepsales > Micropepsaceae > Rhizomicrobium. Next base: position 1,895 of record DASXGS010000204.1, read on the forward strand.
CACAAAGGTACGCGCCCAGCAGCCAATTGGCGGGGTCAGGATCATCACCGGCAGGTCCAGCCGCTTCACTGTTTTCTGAATCAGGTCATATGCCGCGACGATATCCTCGCCGGTGCGGGGGATGATCGGCGAACACGTGATGTGTCCGTCAGTCGGATCGAACTGTTCGGAGCGCGCTCCGATGGAAAAGATCGACAACGCCGGGATGCCAAATGGCGATTTGGCAAGGGGGCCTTTCAGCGTCTCCGGTTTCGGCGGCATGGCAATCACCTCGCCGCCGCTAAAGGTCGCGCCCGGAATCGCAGAGGCTTTGCGTTTCGTGTACTCCCACTGCGCTTTCACAACCTCGGCCGCCCCGTAGTAGGAAACCGTCACCGTCCAGAACGGCAGACTGTGCGCGGCCGTGTAATCTTCCTGTTCCACGACCGGCGCGTCGTAGCCGGGCATGCCAGGCGGTGGCGGCGCCGCAAATCCCAACGGCAGAAACGAGCAGGAAAATACCGGCATCCCCTGCATCGTGACGGTGTTTTCGAGATAGTTGATCACATCGACCAGCGGCCCGATATCCGCCTTCTTCGGAACCCCGATGATACCCGACAGATAAGCTTCAGGTGCCGGATACAGCCAAAACCCCATCTTTGTGACGACGCCGAGACTCGACTGCTTGAACAGGCCGTCCAACCACGGTCCATAGCCGTATTTGTTTTGCTGCCAGGTCTTGGCGCCCGGCAACGCGCCCATGCCGGTGCGCAGGAGATCGCCGTTCGCCAGCACCACCTCCATACCGCAATGCGACTCGAAGTGATTGCGATAGGAGCTGTGCGTGTAGCCGCCCCCGTAGTCGAGCGCGTTGCCGATCAGGCTGCCCCAGCCGGGATCGGGGCAGTCGATCCAGAGGTTGAGCTCGCGGTCCTGAATGTAGCGGTAGAGATCGAAATAGGTGACGCCGGGCTCGACAACCGCATAGGCATTGCGCTCATCGACTTCGAGGATGCGGTTCATGCGCTTCAGATCGAGCACTACGCTGCCGGAGAGCACCGGTGCCGCGCCGCCATAACCAAGGTTCTTGCCGGTCGAGATGGGATAGAGCGGAATCCGGTTCGAATTCGCGATCCGCACCACCGTCTGCACCTGCTCGACATTCAACGGTGCAACCGCGGCGGAGGCGATCTTCTCTTCCGGCTCGCCCCACAGAATCGAGTACGCGTCCCGGTACGGTTCGAGATCGTCGTCCGATGTGAAAACCCACTCCGCGCCCACTACCGCGGTAAACGCTGCAATCGCGCTCTCGAACTGCTTTGCGGAAACGCCGGGTGGAACTTTCATATCGGCATTCCCTGCCCCGCGGCGCGCTTCGGGCCGATCACCCAACTGACCAACACGCGCGGCTGATCTGCACGCGCCGGCCCCGCGATCTCAAAATCCATCGGCATCGACGGAGCCGCCTGCGCGACAGCGGCCACCCACGCTGTGTGTCGCGCCCAGTCGTTGCTTTGAAGTCCAAGCAATGTGTCCCTCATCGTCGTGCGTTCCGCACCGAATAGCCGGTGCAGCGCTGTGTGCGAATTTATCCGCCGATGCTCGCCCCGGAAGATGACCCGCAAACCATGATCGAAGCCCAGGCGCTCGAGGCAGAAGAAGGCGCCATACTCCGTCAGCCCGGCCACACACGCATTTCCGCGGCGCCAGCTAGGCTCGATTTCATGCACCCAGAGCTCGGTGATGTCGCCGCCGATCCGGGAAATTCGATAGCCGTGTCGCACTGTTTCGTTTGCGAAGGCGGCGCTCTCGAAAAGCCGCAGGTCTACAACGGCGATGCCTCCGACCCTTGGAGTTGCTGGTTCAGCCGCCAGACAGGGAAACGGAGTCGCGGATGCTGTCGCCGCAGCTCCGGCTGCCAGCATCGCCTGCCGACGGTCCCACAGCTTCAAGACTGAAGCATTGCCCTTCATGATCATCCCAGCAATTCCGCGACGGAAATGGTCCTGCGCCCTTCGCCGATGTCAACGGCAGGGTTGCCGGTCATTTCGCCAAACTTCGGGAATGCTGGCGGCCCCGGGAGGAATCGAACCTCCATATCGCAGCTTAGAAGGCTGGTGCTCTATCCATTGAGCTACGGGGCCCGGCGGACCGGAGATCGCAAATTCGGATCCGGCGTATGGCGTCGGATTCTAAAGTCCTTTGACGCTAATGCGTCCAGGGCACTTTGCGATCGTATCTGAAATTGTCGGCGTAGGATTTGGGCTTCTGCGCTGTCGGTGCCGGCTCGAACAGCTGATATTCGATGCCCTTCTGTTGTGCGTAAGCGACCGCCTGCTCTTTTGTTTCGAAGTCGAGCTGCACCTGGCTGAGCATGTCTTCATTGCCAGCCCAACCCATCAGCGGATCCGGGCGCGTCGGCGACGCGGGCTCGTATTCCAGCACCCACTGCCTCGTATTGCCGCGTCCGGACTGCATCGCACTTTTCGCCGGCTTGTAAATTCGCGCGCGC
>DASXGS010000205.1:0-6238 GCA_036488975.1 Rhizomicrobium sp.
CCTCCGATACGGCTGTGCGCGTGGCGCTCGCGATTGTTCTGATCGTGGTGTGCCTTCGGTTCTGGTTCTTCTGACGCGTGCGCGGCTGATCCCGAGATTTGGTGACAGCAGCAGCCTTTCTCGGGCGCCCCGCGAGCGCACCGCCCGCAAGGCCGTGCGCGGTTGAACTGTCGCGACGCGGCGGATATGACGCTCTTGCGAGTATCCCCCCATCCTTCCTGTCCGCGGCGGCCCCCATTACCACACACATCATCCTTGAATTCCTGCGCTCGCTGAATCCGCTTTACGTCCTCTCGGGCGTACTCGTGGGCGGCCTTGTCGGGATGACTGGCGTGGGCGGCGGCTCGATGATGACACCCCTGCTCATTCTGGTGTTCGGCGTTCCGCCTGCAACCGCAGTCGGCACCGACCTCATCTATGCCGGGTTCACCAACATCGGCGGCGCCCTTGTTCACGGCACGCAGCGCACGGTGGACTGGCGGATTGTTGTCCGGCTGGCGCTGGGAAGCGTGCCGGCGACGGCACTGATGATTCTCCTGCTCTATCTCCTGGATGTCGACAGCGCGGTCGCACGATCGCTCATCACCAAGGTGCTCGGGCTTGCCCTCTTGTTCACCGCAGTTCTGCTCATCTTCCGCAAACCGATCATGCGGTGGCACGAGGCGAACGTCGGAGACCTTCCGCCCAAGACACAGGCCCGGCTGACCACCCTGACCGGTGCGCTGCTCGGCGTACTTGTGACGCTGTCGTCGGTCGGGGCCGGCGCCATAGGGGTGACCGTTCTGGTGATGCTCTATCCGAAGATGCTGACCCGCCGGATCGTTGGCTCCGATATCGCGCACGCGGTGCCGCTCGCAATGCTCGCGGGCATCGGCCACTCCTTCCTCGGGGCGGTCGATCTGCGAATGCTCACATCGTTGCTTGCGGGCTCCATTCCGGCCATCGTGGTAATGAGCATCGTGTCGGCGCGCGCGTCGGACACGGCCATGCGAGTCGCGCTCGCGGTCGTCCTGATTGTGGTGTGTATCCGCTTCTGGTTCTTCTGATCAGGGCTCGAGCTTGTCCAGCGCGGTATCAGACCACGAGAACACGATGCTGCGGTCGGGATGCGCGAGTTTCCGACTCTTGCCAGGATAGGAAAAACTCTCGAGCAGGTCGCGGATGAATTCGAGACGCGCCACCTTTTTGTCGTTGGCGCGCACGATGCGCCAGGGCGCGGCCTCGTGCGAAGTGCGGCGGAACATTTCGTTACGCGCCTTGCTGTAGGCGCTCCATTTCTTTTGCGCGGACTCGTCGATGGGCGAGACCTTCCATTGGGTCAGGGGATCGTTTTCCCGCTCCTTCAGCCGGGTCTTCTGCTCCTTGCGGGAAATGTCGAGGTAGTATTTCCGGATCTCCATCCGGTCGCGCACCAGCATCTGCTCGAATGGCACCACGGAGGTGAAGAAGTCTTCTGCCTCCTTGTCGGTGCAGAAGCCCATGACGCGTTCGACGCCGGCACGGTTGTACCAGGAGCGGTTGAACACCACGAACTCTCCACCCGCGGGAAGGAACGGCACGAAGCGCTGGAAATACCACTCGGTATCTTCTCTGCTCGACGGCTTGCCCGGCGCATGCACGCGGGTTTCGCGCGGGCTCATGTGCTCGGTGAGCCGTTTGATGGTGCCGTCCTTTCCGGCGGCATCGCGACCCTCAAGGATGAGCAGCACGCGCGCGTTGCCGGCAATCAGATCGCGCTGGAGTTTCACCAGCTCGACCTGCAGATCATACAGCGTCTTCTTGTAGTGCTCGTCCTGGTGCGATTTGGGCATGTGGTGTCCGTATACGCTGCATGGTGCAGGCACAAGGCTTCCATGTGCGGGTCGCATGTTGATCTGCTAGATTACCGAGCCCACCTTTCACCCGTTCCTGTCGGAGGTGCTCTTGCACAAATTCGTTATTTCCATTGCCGCGGCCGTTCTGGCTGCAGCGCCAGCCTTTGCGGCCACCCCAACTGAAATCCTCGCCGCCAACAGCGCCGCCATGGGCGGCACCGCCTGGGGGAATAAGATCACGCTCAAGCTGGAATACGCTTATTCCGGCCAAGGCCTGACGGGCACGACATCTTCGCTGGAAGACCTGAAGCGCGGCGCCTTCGTCGATTCCTATGACATTCCGCCGACCGCGGGCGCGAGCGGGTGGGACGGCGAGAAGGCCTGGGAGAAGGAGCCATCGGGCACCGTCACCGATCAGGCCGGCGGGGATGTCATTCCGCTCGCCATCACCGAAGCGTATCAGGACCAGAATCTGTGGTGGCAGCCAGACCGCGGCGGCGCGCAAATCGCAAGCGCAGGCCAAAAGACCGATGGCGGCAAGAGCTACGATGTGCTCACCGTCACACCCAAGAACGGAACACCGTTGGAGGCTTGGTTCGATCCGCAGAGCCACCTGCTCTATCGCACCATCGAGCCTAACGGCACTCAGACCATCACCACCACCTACTCAGACTATGCGCCGGTCGATGGTGCGATGATTCCGAAAAAGCTGGTTGTGGACGATGGCAGCCACAACCTGCAAACCTTCACGCTAACGGCGGCGAAATTCTCTGGACCGTTGCCGGCCAGCGCATACGCCAAACCTCCGGAAAACCTGCATGATTTTTTCATCGCCGGCGGCGCGCATGAGACAGCGGCCCCTTTTCGCCTGCTGAACAACCACATCTATGCGCAGGTGAGCGTGAACGGCTCGAAGCCGATGACGTTCATCCTCGACACGGGCGGCCACAGCATTCTTACGCCGGCAACGGCAAAGGCGCTGGGCGTCGCAGCCAAGGGCAATCTTACCTCCAGCGGTGCCGGCGATCAGCTCTCCACGGGTGGGGTTGCAATGGTGAAATCTCTGAGGCTGGGCGGCGCGACGCTCACCAATCAGCCGGTCTCCGTGGAGACATTCAGCCCGCTGGGTGTGGAAGGCGCCGGGGAAACAGGCATGATCGGCTACGAGTTCTTCGCCCGCTTCATCACGCGCTTCGACTACGGCAAGCACACCATCACATTCATCGACAAGAGGTATTTCAATCCGAAGAATGCCGGCACGCCCGTGCACATGCGCCTGTATCATCAATTCCCGGAGATCCTCGGAAGCTACGATGGCGTGCCGGGCCGCTTTGGCATCGATACCGGGTCGCGCATGGCGCTCCTGCTGAACAAGGCATGGGCGGCGAAGAACGGCTTCCCGAAATCCGGCACGAAAACAATCGAAGCGCAGACCGGCTGGGGCGTCGGCGGCCCGACACACAGCATCGTGTTCAGGGGCGGCACGCTGAAACTCGGCGATGTCACCATTGAACATCCGCTGACCATGATTTCCACCGACAAAGGTGGCGCGGGGTCGGCGGAAGCGTTCCCGAGCAACATCGGCGGTGGCGTGCTCAAGCGCTTCGCCGTTACTTTCGATTACGATAACAGCACGATGTATCTGCAGCCGGTGAAGGGCCCGGTTGCCGACCTTGACACGTTCGACAAGTCCGGAATGTGGATCAATGCCGCGCCCCAAGGCTTCAAGGTGTTCGACATAACTGCCGGCGGGCCGGCGGAGGCCGCCGGCGTTCAGAAGGGCGACATCATCACCGGGGTGAACGGCAACGAGGCGAACGCCATTCCGGTCTATGACATGCGCCGGCGCTTGCGCAACGAAGCGCCCGGGACCGTGGTGACATTTTCAGTGCTGCGTGACGGCAAAAATCGCGAGGTCAAAGTGACGCTGCGGGATTTTATCTAGGCCGAAACCGTCGGACATCGCGGAACAACGCGGCAGGGTCGGGAACAATCCGATGCTACTGCCGTTGGGTTGCTGCGCCACGCGCCATTGAACACGTTCATGCCCGATCAAGAACCAATTCAGTCCGCTCAGTCGACGCAATCGTTCACCGCGGCGTCGAAGCTGGACGAGCTTTCAACTCACCAAAAGCAAGAAGTTGAATCGCAGAGCCGGCCCAATGCCGCCCTCATTCACGAGACGATCAGGGCGGAAGGTGTCGGCGAGCTGGAGCGCAAGAGTTCGGCGCTGGCGCTCTCCGGCCTCGCGGCGGGACTGTCGATGGGATTTTCGCTGGTCGTGCAGTCCGTTCTCACCGCCGCGCTCCCGGACGCCAACCTGCATCACCTGATCGGCTCGTTCGGTTACACGATCGGTTTTGTGATCGTGGTGCTGGGGCGCCAGCAGCTGTTCACGGAAAACACGCTGACGCCGATTCTGCCGCTGCTCCACAACCGCGACGGCGCAACGCTCTTGAATGTGCTGCGACTGTGGCTGGTGGTTCTTGCCGCCAATGTGCTTGGCACCTGGATGGTCGCGGCGCTCCTCTCGCACAACGCAATATTGAGTCCGCAGGTTGCCAATATAGCGATCCAGCTGGCGCGCGAAACGGTGACGTCGGACTTTGGCGACACCTTCGTGAAGGCGGTATTCGCCGGCTGGCTGATTGCGTTGATGGTATGGCTGTTGCCGGCTGCGGAAAGCGCTCGGGTGTGGATCATCCTGATCATCACTTATGTTGTTGCGCTCTGCGGCTTCTCGCACATCATCGCGGGCTCAGTGGACTGTGCCTATCTCGTGCTCAAGGGACAGGCCGGCGTGGACGCCTACGCCATGCGTTTCTTCCTGCCGACCTTGGTCGGCAATATCGTGGGCGGCGTGGCCTTGGTGGCCGTGCTCAACTACGGACAGGTCGCAGCGGAAATCGAAGGGTCGAGCTGAGGCTGTTGCGCACGCCGGTCAGGAAGAATGCCGGGCCACGCTCATTCTCGATGGCGCGGAAGACAGGAGCAATCCGGTCGGCCAGTCGACGGGGCCCTACCGCGCGCTCAAGCATCTCGGGGTGGAGACGGAAATGGTGGTCTATCCCGGCGAAGGCCACTCGCCGCGCAAGGCTACAACGTCGACATGTTCACGCGGATTCTGGACTGATATGATCGTCATCTCGGCAAGCCGGGCTGAAAGCGCCAGCCGACGTCTGGTTGGCACAGCGCGACGGCTTGCCTTAGTCTCTCTGTAAACGGGTTTGGGAGCTGAGATGCCGATCTATCGTGCGCCGGTCGACGACTACAAATTTCTGTTCCACGAGCTGTTCGAGGTCGGCAAGCAGACGGATTTACCCCGCTTTGCCGATCTCTCGGCCGATACTGTCGATGACATCCTCTCCAACGCCGGCAAATTTTGCGAGGACGTGCTGCACCCGCTGAATCAGTCCGGTGACGAGGACGGCTGCCACTTCGAGAACGGTGTGGTGCGTACGCCAGCCGGATTCAAGGAAGCCTATAAGCAGTACGGCGAAGCTGGATGGGGCGGACTTGGCGCGCCGGAGGATGTCGGCGGCGCCAACCTGCCGATAATCCTCACCATGGCGATCGCGGAAATGGCGATGAGCGCCAACCAGGCTTTCGCGATGTATCCTGGCCTCACCGCCGCCGCCTACAGCGCGCTCTACGCGACCGGTGCGCCGTGGATGAAAGAGCACATCGTGCCGAAGATGGTATCCGGCGAATGGAGCGGCACCATGTGCCTCACCGAGCCCAATTGCGGCACCGATCTGCGCCTGATGAAAACGCGCGCGGTCGAGCAGCCGGACGGCACCTATCGCATGACCGGCACCAAGATTTTCATCTCTGGCGGCGACCACGACATGGCGGACAACATCGTCCACATGGTGATCGCGAAGATCCCGGACGAGAACGGCCAGATCGCCAACGATCTCTCCACCGTCAATTTCTTCATGGTGCCGAAATACCTCGTGAGCGAGGACGGCAAGCTCGGCGCGCGCAATGGCGTATCGACCGGCGGCATCGAAAAGAAGATGGGCATCAAGGGCAATGCCACGGCGGTGCTCAATTTCGACGATGCGATCGCTTGGCGCCTTGGGCCGAAACCGCAACCGCCAAAGCCGGGCGAAAAGCGCTCGGCATCGGCGGGCATGGCAGGCATGTTCGGCATGATGAATGCGGCGCGGCTTGGCGTCGGCGTGCAGGGCATCGCGATTGGCGAGGTCGCATTGCAGAACGGCGTCGACTACGCGCTGACGCGCCGCGTGGGCCGCGCACTCGGCGGCGCACAGGAACCGGATCAGCCGGCCGATCTGGAAATCGTGCATCCCGACGTGCGCCGCATGCTGCTGCACGCGAAAAGCTTTGTGGAAGGCGCCCGCGCCATGGCCGTGTGGACTTCCCTCAACATGGCGATCGCCGGTTCGCAGCGGCCGGAA
>DASXGS010000208.1:0-1889 GCA_036488975.1 Rhizomicrobium sp.
GCGGCCCTGATCGAGCTTCCACGCGCAGTCATAGGTCATCAGCCGCGTGGCATGGATTTTCGTCGCCGCATCGGCGATCCACCACTGGATCGCCTGCCGGTCCGACAAGGGCTGGCCGAAGGTGACGCGCTGCGGCGCGTATTCGCACATCATGTCGAGCGCGCGCTGCGCCATGCCGATCGACCACGCTGCCATCTGCAGCCGCCGCGTGCCGAGCCGCAGCTGCATCGGCGCAAAGCCGTAGCCTTCGCGGCCCAGCAGCTTCCAACCTTCCACGCGGCAATTCTCCAGCACCACTTCGTAGGTGACGGCGCCCCCCACCATGGGAATTCGCCGCGGCACGGTGAAACCCGGTGTGCCCTTGTCCACCAGGAACGCGGAGATGCCGCCGCGGGCGCGCTTCTCCCTGTCGGTCAGCGCCATCACGATGGTGAAATCGGCTTCCGCCGCGCGGCTGATCCAGATCTTGCGGCCGTTCAATATCCAGTCCTCGCCGTCACGTTCGGCGCGCGTGGACATGGCAGCGGGATCGGAGCCCGCGCCGGGTTCGGAAATGCCGATAGCGGATACCGTTTCGCCACGCACGTACGGCGCGAGGTACGCTTCACGCTGTCGCTCGTTCACCGTGGCCATCAGCATACGGAGGTTCGGCGAATCCGGCGGGAGCGTATAAGGCGTGACGGTGTAGCCCACCTCCTCGTTGACACCGATCATCGCCACCGCCGGCAAATCCGTGCCGCCAACATCGGTGGGAGCATCCAGTCCCCACAGGCCAAGCTCTTTGGAAAGCGCGTCGATGCGGCGATGCTCTTCGGCTTCCAGCCGCAACCCCTGCCCGGCTGCCTCGCGCGCCAGCACCTTGCCTTCGAGCGGAATGAGTTCGTCGGCCACGAAACGGTGCACCAGTTCTTTCAGCATCCGGTGCTCTTCGGACAATTCGAAATCCACGCCCTGCCCCATTTCTCTCGCTTGAACCGCAGCGCATCTTCGCGCCGCGGGCCGCCGTTTGCCAGCGGGACCGCTTGCGCTAGGCTTCCACGAAACCGGCGGGACGGCCGGTTGCCGGGAGCAGATGCCTTGAGCCTTGCCACCGTCGCCGCGGCCTCCGGCGAAGAAATCGTGCCGTTCGACATCACCCGGGCGGAGAAATCCATTTTCGAGGCGCTGACCGATGCCCGCTCAATGTACGGCGGCAGCAACGCGGCAATCGTCGACGGCGACGAGCGCGTGTTCACCTACAACGATCTCATCCGCGCCTCGCTGGCGCTGGGGCACGCGCTGAAGAAGGGCACCCGCCCGCATGAGGCGGTGGGAGTCATGCTGCCGACCAGCGCCGGCGCCGTGGTGACGTTCTTCGCCATCACGGCTTACGGGCGCATTCCCGCGATGCTGAACTTCACCGCGGGTGCGGCGGGGCTGAAATCGGCGGTGCGCATTGCCAAGGTGCGCCGCGTGGTGACGGCACGCCGCTTTGTCGATCTGGCGAAGCTTGAGGCATTGGTCGCCGAGCTGAGCCACGCTGTGGAGATCATCTATCTCGAAGATGTCCGCGAGAAGATTTCGCTGCGCGACAAGCTGACGGCCGCAGTCGGGCAGTTCGTGCCCGGAGCGGTTACGGCACGCGCCGCATTCGGAACACCCGCTGTTATCCTGTTCACCTCCGGCACCGAAGGCGAGCCGAAAGGCGTGGCGCTGTCCCATCACAACCTGCTCTCGAATGTGGAGCAGGTGCGCGCCCACATTGCGCTCTATCCAAGCGACGTGCTGTTCAACCCGCTGCCCACCTTCCACTGCTTCGGGCTCACGGTCGGCGCGCTGATGCCGCTGTTCCTAGGTATCAAGGCGGTGTTCCATCCCACGCCGCTGCAGCCGCATGAGATCGTGCGGCG
>DASXGS010000301.1:0-3073 GCA_036488975.1 Rhizomicrobium sp.
TCGTCGCCAGTCCGTTGCGGCTGTCCAAGACGCCGCCGGAATACCGCTCGGCACCACCACGCCTCGGCGAGCACACGGACGAAGTTCTGCGCGAGCATCTTGGCCTGCCCGACAGCGAAATCACGCGTCTGCGTGAAACCGGCGTGATCGCGTGAAAGAACGGAGTCGTCGATGAAATACGAGCTCTATTACTGGTCCGGCATTCCGGGGCGCGGCGAATTCGTGCGGCTCGCGCTGGAAGACGCTGACGCCGACTATTGGGACAGCGCGCACGCGGAAGGCGGCGACGAAAAGATGATGAAGCTGATGAAGCGTCTCGATCACCCACCATTCGCGGCGCCGTTCCTCAAGGCTGGTTCACTGGTGGTGGGGCAGACCGCCGACATCCTGCTCTATCTGGGCGAGAAACACGGCCTTGCACCGAAATCCGACTCGGGTCGCTTCTGGGTGCACCAGTTGCAGCTTACGCTGGCCGATCTGGTCGCAGAAGTGCACGACGGTCATCATCCGATCGCCGGCGGCCTCTACTACGAGGACCAGAAGCAGGAAGCGGCCAAGCGCAGCAAATCTCTGCGCGAGGAGCGGCTGCCGAAATATCTCGGTTATTTCGACGGCATCCTGAAACGCAGTGGCAGCGACTGGCTGGCCGGCCGGCGCGCAACGTATGCAGATCTCTCGTTGTTCCAGGTGGTGGAAGGCCTGCGCTACGCCTTCCCCAACACAATGCAGCGGCTGGAGAAGCGTCATTCCCAACTCGCCGGCTTGCGGAACCGGGTGGCGAATCGGCCGCGCATCGCTGCCTATCTCAATTCGGCACGCCGCCAGGCATTCAATACGCAAGGCATCTTCCGCCACTACCCTGAGCTGGATCCCTAAAGGCCAGCTGGCGCAACCACGGCCGTGGTCTCGCGTTGCACGCCTGAGGGAAAAGGCGCGAGACATGCGCGCGGCCGTGTTCGGAGTTGTGTTGGCGGGGGCCGCGGCCAATGGCACAGCCGCCATGGCCGAGCCTTTGGGAATTGCCGCCGCGCCCCGGCTGGAGATACCGGATCGCCCGCATTTTGCCCGCCATGTACCTACGGAAGACTTGCCGTTGCTGGGCCCGGATCGGGGCATGCCGTTCGCCCAAAGCCAGGGATTTTCAATCGGCCCATTCCGCGCGGAAGCCGTGACCCGATATGGCGGCCGCGGGCGCCGCCAGCGCCTTGCGCCGCATTACCGGCTGGAGGGGGTAACCGTATTGGGTGGCGCAATCGGAGGTTCCCTCGATGGCCGGGGCGGCATGGTCACCCTCGAATGGCATACGGGCCAGCAATGAAAATGCTTTGGCTTCCACAACGGAATCGAAGGGTTACCGTGGCAGACTCCACGGCGGAGGGTGAGCCATTGTGGAGCAACCTCGTCGGGGCTTCTCTGAGTCTGGCGCTGATCGCGGCGATGCCGGCCTGCGCCGAGGCGGCCGACAATTGGCCTCTGTCGTCCCATCACTTCTTCGTCTCCGGGGCCGAGGAGCAATACATCTCCCCGTCGCTCCCGTTCGTTCATGACGGACCTCACGCGACCGAAGCACCCACCTACGCTGCCGGCATGCGTTTCGAGCTGCGGTATCGTGTGGAATCGAGCGACCGTTTCGATCCCGCCAATCTCAAGTTCTTCGGCGGAGCCATCGGTGGATCGGGTGTGAAGGGCGGCGCCGTCGTCTCGCTGAGCTGGCCCACCGAGCACTAACGCCACTTTCCTGCCGCGCTTGCATGTCGTAATGCTCGCGCGCAAAGCGGGAATACGCCTGCGGCAGCGAGGAAGCAGTGATGTCGTTCAAAGTGGCGGTGGTCGGCGCGACGGGAAATGTCGGCCGCGAAATGCTGAGCGTGCTGGCCGAACGCGAATTTCCGGCGAGCGAAGTGGTGGCGGTTGCGTCGTCGCGTTCCGTCGGGACGTCCGTGTCGTTCGGCGACAAGACGCTCAAGGTGAAGCCGCTGGAGCATTTCGACTTCCGCGATACCGACATCTGCCTGATGTCCGCCGGCTCCGCCGTATCAAAGGAGTGGGCACCGAAGATCGCCGATGATGGCGCGCTGGTGATCGACAATGCCTCCTACTGGCGTATGGACCGCGAGGTGCCCCTGGTGGTGCCGGAAGTGAATGCGCACGTGCTGGAGCACGGCATCAAGAAGGGCATTATCGCCAACCCGAATTGCTCGACGGCGCAGCTGGTGGTGGCGCTGAAGCCGTTGCACGACGCGGCCACGATCAAGCGCGTGGTGGTATCCACCTATCAGTCGGTGTCGGGCGCAGGCAAAGCGCCGATGGACGAGTTGTTCCGGCAAACCCGCGCGGTGTTTGTTGCCGATCCGATCGAGACCAGGCTGTTCACCAAGCAGATCGCCTTCAACGTCATTCCGCACATCCAGGACTTCAAGGATTCCGGCTTCACCAACGAAGAGTTCAAGATGATGGTCGAGGTACAGAAGATCCTCGATCCGGATATCCAGTTGGTCGCTACCTGCGTGCGCGTTCCGGTGTTCATCGGCCATGCGGAATCGGTAAATGTGGAGTTTGAGAAGCCGATCACCGCGGAGAAGGCGCGCAACATTCTGCGTGAAGCCCCGGGCGTGCTGGTCGTCGACAAGCGCGAGGACGGCGGCTACGTCACGCCGGTGGAGTGCGCCGGAGAAGACGCCACGTATGTCAGCCGCATCCGCAAGGACCCGACCGTGGAGCACGGACTCTGCATGTGGGTCGTGGCCGACAATCTGCGCAAGGGCGCGGCGCTGAATGCAGTGCAGATCGCCGAGTGCCTCATCAATCGCAAGATCCTGAAGCACGCCGCCTAAGCTGCTTAGCTATGCGAAGAGGGCGACACGCCGTGCGTGCTGCTTAGCTCGCGCCCAGATGGCGGAAAACGTAGTGGAAGATGAAATATCCGACGGTAATCAGAATCAGGAATCCGACCATCACCAGTTCGAGATATTTTTCGATAACCAATTTCACCGGTTCGCCGTAGCGGTAGATCAGCGCAGCGACGCCGAAGAAACGTATGGTGCGCGTGATAACGGAGAGGACCAGCAGATAG
>DASXGS010000313.1:0-10674 GCA_036488975.1 Rhizomicrobium sp.
ATGAGAACGACAGAATTCGCATTCTTTACCAGTCCGGTCTTTGGGCTGACGATACCCGGCATGGCGACACCGACCGTGGCGGCACACCCGAGCTTTGCTTCTGCATCGAGCACCAGATCGCGAATGGCGCCGATCACGTTCTCATAGGAGTCGCGCGGCGTCGCCACGCGTTGCCGCAACAGCTCGGAGCCGTCGTTGCCAAGCGCGAGCACTTCGATCTTTGTGCCGCCGAGATCGACGCCAATCCGCATCTCACCCGCCCAGCTTTGCCGCGGCGAGATGGACATCCCGCGGCTCTAGCGATTCGGCCTTGCAGAAGTCCACCAGCAAGGCTTCGTTTGCCAAAAGGTAATCGAGAATGGCCGCCAGGAACGCCGGCTCAGCGGCGCGCCCACGCAGGCTTGCGACATCGGCGCCGGAAATCGCCATAAAGCGCTGCAAATCCTCTGCAGCCGCGGCAAGAAACGCCAGCGCCTTCAACCCGATGGTCTCTGGCCCGGCAAGCTCCGCACGTCCCCGCATGACCCATTTCCGCCTGATTTTTGAAAGGGTTCGCCGTACCGGCGGACGAATGTCAAGAGAGCGTTAAGACATTCGACCTAATACTGCCCAAACCGCATCTCCGGGTGGGGACGAAAGCGGAGATGGGCGGGCGAAACGCCGGCACCGGCAGCGCGACGGCGCGGCTCTGGAGACCGATCATGGATGCAAGAACCAAAACCGTGCTGATCGTCGAGGACAACGAGCTCAATATGAAGCTCTTCCACGATCTGCTCGATGCGCATGGCTACAACATCCTGCAAACGAAGGACGGCATGGAGGCGCTCGACATCGCGCGGGAGCACCGGCCTGACCTCATCCTGATGGATATCCAGCTGCCGGAAGTCTCCGGCCTCGAAGTCACCAAGTGGCTGAAGGAAGACGATTCGCTGAAGGCCATTCCGGTGGTCGCCGTTACCGCGTTTGCCATGAAGGGGGATGAGGAAGTGATCCGTCAGGGAGGGTGCGAGGCGTATATCTCGAAACCGATTTCGGTCACGAGCTTCCTCGACACGGTGCGCCGGTTCATTGGCTAGGTGTCATGACCGCGCGGGTCCTTGTCGTCGATGATATTCTCTCCAACGTAAAACTCCTCGAAGCGAAGCTCACCGCGGAGTACTTCGAGGTTTTGACCGCTTATAACGGCCTTGAAGCCCTCGCGAAGGTGGAGGAGCACGAGCCTGACATCGTGCTGCTCGACGTCATGATGCCGGGGATGGACGGGTTCGAGGTCTGCCGCCGCATCAAGCAAAATCCCAAGACTGCACATCTGCCCGTGGTGATGGTGACGGCACTGGACCAGCCGGCCGATCGCGTAACCGGGCTTGAAGCGGGCGCCGACGATTTTCTTACCAAGCCGGTGGATGACGCCGCGCTGTTTGCGCGCGTGCGCAGCCTGGTGCGCCTTAAGCTGATGACTGACGAACTGCGTATGCGCGAAGCCACAGGCCAGAGCATGGGCCTTATCGATCCGGCGCAGACCTTGGTGGACGCAGCTCCCACCGGCCGTGTCCTTATTGTCGAAGACCGCCCGGAATCGGTGGCCTGGTTTGCGGCCGCACTACAGCCACAGAATGAAGTCGCCGCGGTGGATGCCTTCGAGGAAGCCGTGGTGCGCGTGCGCGGCGGCGACTACGACCTTGTGATCGTGAGCCTGAGTCTGCGCGGCTTTGACGGGTTGCGCCTCTGCTCGCAGCTTCGCTCGCTACCGGAAGGGCGCAACGTGCCGCTCCTGGTGCTGGTGAGCGACGGTGACCGCCGCAAGCTCAATCAGGCGTTGGAAATGGGCGTGAACGACTACCTCACGCGTCCGGTCGACAAGAACGAACTGGTCGCCCGCGTGCGCACGCAGCTGCGCAAGAAGCGCTATGGCGATCGCCTGCGCTACAACGTTCAGCTCAGCCTGGAGATGGCCATTACCGATCAGCTTACTGGCCTGCACAACCGCCGCTACATGAGCAGGCATCTCGACACCCTGATCGTCAATGCGGAGAAATCCGGCAAACCGCTGGCCTTCCTGATCATGGATATCGACCATTTCAAGTCGGTCAACGATACGTGTGGCCACGACATCGGCGATGAAGTCCTGCGCGAATTCGCAAGTCGCATTGGCGCAAACGTGCGGGGAATCGATCTCGCCTGCCGTTTCGGCGGCGAGGAATTCGTGGTGGTCATGCCCGATACCGACATGGAGTTTGCAGCTGCGGTGGCCGAGCGACTGCGCCGCAGCGTAGAAGCCACGCCTTTCGCCGTAAGTCGCGCGCCCAACAAGCTGAACGTCACCATAAGCATCGGGATCGCAGGGTCGGAAGGTTCGGGTGACAATGCGGAACAACTGCTGCACCGGGCCGATCAGGCGCTTTACCGAGCCAAGCGCGAGGGCCGCAACCGCGTGGTCGCCGCCGCGGCGTAGTCCCTTCAGATGTCCAGTTCGCACCACACCGGCACGTGGTCGGAAGGCCTTTCGCGGCCGCGCATGTGCTTGTTGACGCCGCTGGTGACCAACCGGTCTGCCGCCTGCGGCGACAGCAAAATGTGATCGATGCGGATGCCGCGGTCCTTTTGCCAGCATCCGGCGGTGTAGTCCCAAAAGGTGTAGAGGCGCGGCTCGGCGTGGCAGGCGCGGATGGCATCGGTGTAGCCGAGGTTTTCCAGCTTGCGCAGGGCCGCGCGGGATTCGGGCTGGAACAGCGCATCGGTCAGCCAGTTCTTCGGCTCGTAGACGTCTTCCGGTGCCGGGATCACGTTGTAGTCGCCCATCAGCACAATGGGTTCTTCGCCGGGCAGCAAATCCTTCGCACGGGCGGCTAGCCGCGCATGCCAGCCTAGCTTGTAGCTGAACTTTTCCGTGCCGATCGGATTGCCGTTGGGCGCATAGATGGACGCGACCCGCACCACGCCATTGTCGCCGCTGATCACCGCTTCAAGATAGCGCGCGTGATCGTCGCCATTTCCGCCGGGCAGGCGAGGCGATACGTCGTCCATCGGTCGCTTCGAGAGAATGGCGACGCCGTTATAACTCTTCTGTCCGTGTACGGCGCAGTTGTAGCCGAGCGCCTCGAACTCAACTTTCGGGAAGGCATCGTCGATGCATTTGATCTCCTGCATGCAGACGATATCGGGCTGAGTCTCGGTTAGCCATTGTTTCGCAGCCTCGAGCCGAGCTTTGATGGAATTTACATTCCAGGTCGCGATTTTCATCCGTCGAACGGTGTCCTGGATGGGTGGCATGTGGCGACGCGCTTGGGGTGCAAGGTGAATTCGGTGATATCGCCGCCCCAGCATTCGTCGAACACCGAGCAATAGCAGATGTTCACGTCGAGCTTGCTGCTAACCCGGTCGACCTTCAGCCGGTCCCATGCCGCGGCGGTCCGCGCATTTCGGGGAAAGTCGAGAAAATTCAGCCGCGATCCAGCGCGCAGCACCTGCCCCTGCACCAAGCTGAATTGCAGGCCATCGCCGAAGTGGTGTTCGTATCCGCAGCACGCCTTCAGGAAAACCGTGGCATTGCGCTGAGGGATTTTATTCCAGGTGACGACGAATGACTCGATCTTGGCGGGCCCGACGCCGTTGTTCTCGACGCTCATGTTGATGTCCGGCTTGGCCTCTTCTTCATCGCCGGTCGAATAGGCGAGAAACGGCCAGGAGTTCGCTTCCACCAGTTTTACGTTCGCATCCGCCATGCGCTCGAGTGTCCTGCTGTGCACAATGGCAACGACGAGCGAACTGATGGATACAAGCAGAATAGCGACCGCAAACGCTGCGTCCAGCCATTTCACACCCGTACGCGGCGGCTCTTGAGGCTGATCCGGCTCGATATTCATCCCGGCTCCCGCTGCCGCTGTCAGACCGAAAAGCTGGTGCCGCAGCCGCAGGAGGATTGGGCGTTCGGATTGTTGATCTTGAACGCCGCGCCGATCAAATCGTCCACGAAATCGATCTCCGCGCCGCGAAGGAAATCCAGCGACATCGAATCGATGAGGACCGTTGCCCCGTCGCGCTCCAGCACCAAATCGTCATCGCTGCGGGTGTCGTCGAGCGCAAAATTGTACTGAAAGCCTGAGCAGCCGCCGCCCGTGACCGCCACCCGCAGCATGGCCGGCTGTGGCTCGCTGTTCAGGATTTCCGCCACCCTCTTGGCGGCGCGCTCCGAAATGGTGACTGGCTGGTCCATATCCGTTTCTCTCGACTCTGCTATGTAATGCGCGAACGCACCGGAGCAAAGGGTTGGAAGCACGTCCGGCGGGACGCCTGATTGGGCCGCTGTTCGCGCCGCCGGCAGCGCGCGCGCCCTATGCCACAAAGGCCGCGGAGAGCCGCGGGCGCTTCTATCCGGAACCGGAAAGCTCCACCCGCACCTGCTACCAGCGGGACCGCGACCGCATTATCCACGCCAGCGCGTTCCGGCGGCTGAAGCACAAAACTCAGGTGTTCGTGCAGCACGAGGGGGATTACTACCGCACCCGGCTCACACACTCCCTGGAGGTCTCCCAGATCGCCCGCAGCCTCGCCCGGGTGCTGGCGCTGGACGAGGATTTGGCGGAGGCCATCGCGCTCTCGCACGATCTCGGCCACACGCCTTTCGGGCACGCGGGCGAGGAGGCGCTCAGCGAGGCCACGGCGGCGTTCGGGGGCTTCGATCACAATGCGCACGCGTTGAAACTGGTCACCCAGCTGGAGCATCGCTACGCGAGTTTCGATGGCTTGAACCTCACTTGGGAAACCCTCGAGGGGCTCGTGAAGCACAACGGGCCATTGGCGCATCAGACGTTGGCGGACCCGATTGCCGCTTTCGATCGGGAATGGTCTCTGGAGCTTTCCGGCTGGCCTGGGCTGGAAGCTCAAGTTGCAGCGCTCGCCGACGACATAGCTTATGTGAATCACGATCTGGATGACGGCCTGAGGGCGGGATTGTTCTCAATTGATGACCTTGTGATGGCGCCGCTAGCCGGCCCACACGCGCGTGCCGTCCTGAAGAGCTACGGCGAAATCGAGCTTAGCCGCCTCATTGGAGAGATCGTCCGCCGGCTGATGAGTGCGCTGGTTATGGAGTTACTGAACGAGACGCGCCGACGGCTTGCGACCGCTAAGCCCGACTCGCCGGCAGCGGTGCGGGCGCACCCCGGCCCCCTGGCCGCGTTCAGTACCGCGATGGCAGCGGAGATTGCCGCCCTGAAAGCCTTCTTGTTCGAGCGCATGTACCGCCATCCTCGTGTTATGGATCCCATGGCCAAGGCGCAGCGTGTCGTGCGGGAGTTGTTCGCCGCCTTGGGCGCCGATCCGAGGCTGCTGCCGGCGGACTGGGCCGCTTCCTGCGGTGCTTCAGGCGACGCCGCGACCACGGCAGTGGTGCGGGACTACATCGCCGGCATGACCGACCGGTTCGCAATCGAGGAGCACGCCCGAGTCACCCACACCCAAATCGCCCTGTGACCCTTGGCGGCCGTGATTCGGTGGATTGCGGATGTTAGATTGGCGCGGAGTTTAAGATTCGCGCCGGGAGCGCCGCCCATGCCGCAGTTCGAACGCAGGCTCTATGAGCCCTCCGACGACATGCGCGCCTTCGACGCAAGCGAGGACGAGTTCGAAGAAGAAGGTTCGCGCCTGCCGCTTCTGATCGTGATTGCTCTAGTGGTACTGGCTTCGTTTGCGGGTGTGGTGTGGCTCGCGTACTCCCAAGGCGTGCAGCGCGGGCGGGACAGCGCTCCGCGGATCATCGCCGCTCAGCCGGTGCAGAAGACCGCCAGCGCCGAGAAGAATCCTTATGCGGGGCTGAACATCTATAAGCCCTCTAAGCCGGAGGATGAGCAGATCGATCAGGATGCCGCGCCACCGCCGCTGGTCACACCCAAAATACACGCGCCACCTGCTGCTGGGCCTGCCGTGAAATCCATCGCGCCGGCGATAAAACCCGCGATTGTCCCGCTTGCAACGACCGCCAGGCCAGCGGCCGCGAAACCGACTGTCATGGCGCAGAAGGGGAATACGCCTACCCCAAAGGTGGCAACGCAGCGGGGCGCCCCTGCCAAAATCCCCCCGCAACCGCCGGCGCGTGTCGCAACTGCCGCGCCGCGCACCATTGCGCCGCCTTCGACATTGAAACCGACGCCGAAGGTCGCCGCGTTAGTCGCGAAGCCAGCGCCGAGAGCTCCGAAACTCACATCAACAGAGAGGGCCAAAGCGCTCCCTGCGGTTACCCCTGCGGTCAAGTCTCCGCCGGCAGTGACTCCCGTAGTCAAACCGACAACGGAGATGGTGGCGGTAAATTCACCGAACGCCGAGAAGACCACGCCCGCTCCGGAGAACACGGCCGCAGAGCATGCCGGCGGTTTCTTGCTGCAGATCGGCTCGTACAAATCGGAAGCCGAAGCGAGCGCCTCGTGGCAGACTTACAAGACGGCGCATCCCGGTGTGGCGGGCTACGCCTCCGATATTCACCGGGCTGAACTCGGCGCGAAGGGCACCTGGTATCGCCTGCGCGTGGGCCCGTTTGCGAGCCTCAGCGAAGCCAACGCCGCTTGTGCCAGGCTTAAGGCGAGCGGCGGCAACTGCTTCCCTGCGAAGCGCTGATGCGAACACGCGCGATCTATGGCTGCAGCGGTGTCGAAATGACACCGGAAGAGCGCGCGTTTTTCCGCGAAAGCCAGCCGTGGGGATTCATCCTCTTTGCGCGCAACGTGCGAGACCCCGAGCAGGTGAGGGCGCTGGTTTCCACCTTGCGCGATTGTGTCGGGGACGCACGCGCACCTGTGCTGATCGATCAGGAAGGGGGGCGGGTCGCTCGCCTCAAGCCACCGCACTGGAAAACGCGTCCGCCGGCAAGAGCATTTGGCGATTTGTATCGACGCAACCCGGATGCCGGACGCAAAGCAACCTATCTTAACGCTCGCGCCATGGCAGATGAGTTGGCGCAACTAGGCATCGATGTCGATTGCGTGCCGGTGCTGGATGTGCCGGTGGCCGGCGCCAACGACGTGATCGGCGACCGTGCGTTGGCCAGCGATCCCGAAATTGTTGCCAGTCTCGGGCGCGTGGTGATTGACGCGATGCTGGATGGCGGCGTGCTGCCGGTCATCAAGCACGTTCCCGGCCACGGCCGCGCCAACGCTGACTCGCACCTCGCGCTTCCGCGCGTCTCGACATCCGTCGATGAATTGCGGCGCACGGATTTTGCTCCGTTTCGCGCGCTGCACGATTGTCCGCTCGCCATGACGGCCCATGTGGTCTACGAGGCGCCCGATCCGGACAACCCTGCTACGACCAGCGCGAAAATCATTCGCGACATCATTCGTGGTGATATCGGTTTCGATGGTCTGCTGATGTCGGACGATCTCTCCATGAACGCGTTGGACGGCACGCTCGCTGAACGGGCGGGTGCCGCGCTCGCAGCCGGGTGCGACATGCTTCTCCACTGCAACGGTCGCATGGACCAAATGGAAGCGGTGGCTGGCGAGGCGACAGCCCTGGAAGGCGAGGCGTCCCGGCGCGCCGATGCGGCGCTGGCGCAACGTCACGCGCCGAAGGCATTCGATGCGGCGGCAGCCGATGTGCGCGTGGCAGAACTTCTTGAAGCGATGGCATGAGCGAAGCCGAGGAATTCACCGACTTTCACACTACGCCGATCGCATCGGAGGAAGCGCTCGTCGTCAGCGTGGACGGCTTCGAAGGGCCGCTCGATCTGCTGCTCGTACTCGCACGCGACCAAAAGGTCGACCTCGCGAAGATTTCGGTTCTCCAACTCGCCGAGCAGTATCTGGAATTCGTGGAGCGGGTGAAGAGCCGCAGTCTCGAGGTGGCGGCCGATTACCTCGTCATGGCCGCATGGCTGGCGTACCTCAAGTCGCGTCTACTCTTGCCGCAGCCGGCCAATGTGGAAGGCGAGCCCACCGCGCTGGAGCTGGCCGCGCGGCTCAGGTGGCGGCTCCAGCGGCTGGAAGCCATGCGCGAAGCCGCGGCTAGGTTGGTCGCCCGTGACCGCTTGGGCCGAGATGTGTTCGCCCGCGGCGCGCCAGAGCCGGTGAATGTTATCAAGCTGCGAACGCAGAGGGATACTCTTTACGATTTGTTAACCGCTTACAGCGCTCAAAGGCTGAAGCGCGCCCGGGGAAGCACCTACCGGCCCGTCCATGCGCCGGTGCTGTTGATCGAAGAAGCGCGCCAGAGGCTCGAGCGTATGCTTGGGCGGATTGGGAACTGGAATGCGCTGTCCAGCCTCCTGCCAGCGGAATGGAGCTACGGCGACCGCCGGCGCTCGGCAGTGGCGAGCACACTGCTCGCCTGCCTCGAACTGGCGCGCGACGGGCGAATTGTCTTGCGGCAGTTGCAGCCCTTCGAAGAAGTGTACGTGAAGGATCGCGGATCGCAGATGGAGGCCGCCACATGAATCGTGTTCTACGCCTGGCCGAATTCCCCGCCGATGCCGAGCCCATGCCGGATCAGTCCGCGCCCGTTTTGACCGACGTGAATCCCGAGCATCTTCGCATGGTGGAAGCGCTCCTGTTCGCAGCCTCCGAACCTTTGACCGAAGAAGCTCTCGCCCATTCGCTGCCGCAGGGTACGGATGTGTGCGCGCTGCTGTCAGAGCTTAAACAGATTTATGAAAAGCGCGGCGTAAACCTCGTTCAGGTCAACGACAAATGGCAATTCCGTACGGCTGCCGATCTCGCCTTCTTGCTCCGCAAGGAGCAGCCGGAGCAGCGGCGGCTTTCGCGCGCCGCCATCGAAACATTGGCCATTGTCGCCTACCATCAGCCGGTGACGCGCGCGGAGATTGAAGACATCCGCGGCGTGGCCCTTTCGAAAGGGACCATCGATGCCCTGATGGAGGTGGGTTGGATAAGGATTCGCGGCCGCAAGCGCACACCGGGTCGGCCCGTCACCTACGGCACGACAGAGGCGTTCTTGGTGCAATTCGGGTTGGAGAGCATCACCCACCTCCCTGGAATGGATGAACTCAAGGCGGCCGGGTTCCTCGACGCGGCACCCCCTTCAGGGCTGGAAATTCCCAATCCGTCCGACCAGCTCGCACCGGATGAGGACCCGTTCGAAGTCGGCGGCGATGAACCGTTGAACACCACGGGAGATTAACCCTCTTTTTGTTGCGCCGGTGTGCCGGTGCTCGATCGAGGCGGATCAGCCGCGCGTAATTGCCCAGGCGTCGCCCTCAGCGGGCCGGTGCCATTTTCGCGTCCATTAATACTCGACTGATACCCTGCCCTTTCGTCGGGCAAGTGGGGCAAGGCTCGTGGATCGTTGCGTTCGGTCTCTGGTTTCTCTTGGTGACGCGTCCACCAGCCGCGTGCTGAATCTCGTCGCTATCGGAAATTCGAAGCGTTACGAACCCGAATATTCGGAGCAGCCGCTATTTCTCTCTCCGGTGATTAACAACAGCATTCTCATCAAGCACCGCGTCCGCCCCCACGAAACCTATGTCTTCCGCAGCGCCTCCAGCGTGGCGACCAAGATCATCGTGCCGTTCGATGTGCGCGACCTGCGGCTCGGCGGCCGCTCGTTTTTCGTGGACCAGAAGGGCTTTCGGCAGGCGTTGCAGGAGATCGGCCACTACGCGGACGGGGAACTCGAGCGCGATATCGAGGTACTTCACCTGATAGGCGGCGTTCCTTCGCTCGATCCATTCCTGCTGCGCGAACATCTGAAGCTGCACCAGTTCCCGGTTGCGAACTGCTACTTCCAGATTTCGCCGGCAGACCTCGCTCGCATGTATGACTTCGCTGCGCGCGATATTTTGGGCTTTATCGAGCTGGTGACCGGCGTGGGCAACGCCGATGCATCCGCCGCACGGCTGGTGGCCGCGTTGCTGTCCAACGACGTAACGGAAAAGCTCGATCCCCTGCGCGCCTGCCTTATGATGGACGGTAAGGAGTTTCGCGAAGGCGTGTTCAGCTGGCGCGGCTTTCTCTACTACAAATGGTCGCTGCATGAATTCATGCCGGAAATCAGCGGCGTGATCGGCGAAATCCAGCAGATTCGGGCTGGCGGATCGCCCAACCGCGACGATCATGCCTACATGACGCAGGCCCGCAAGAACATCACGGGCGCCATCAGTACGTCGATGGCGCGCGTGAAGCAGATATTGAGCGTGTACGACAACGCGTACGCAAACCTAATCGACCAGAAGCAGCCCAAGGCGTTTCGCGACTTTCTGCTCAGCGCACCGCATCTGTTCCTGGAACTCGGCGACAAGATGGGCGGGATTTCACATATCGTCACCTTCTGGCGCTACCGCTTCCGTAAAGGCGTGGCGCCTCGCACGGACGCGGACGAATTGTGCGCCATCTTCCAGGATTTCGAATCCGGCTTCGCAGCGGGCCTCCCCGCCGGCGTGGCCGCCTAAGGCTGCAGCTCTTCGTCTTCCAGCTCAACCACAACAGCGTCGCCATTCTCAATGGTGAGGGCGAGCACGCCGGAGCGGAGCGCCTGCGCATCCTTGCCGAACACCTCTGCGCGCCAGCCATGCAGCGCCGCGATGCCGTCATCTTCGAAAGCAGCCAACCGCTCCACGTCATCGCTGCTGGCAATCAGTCGCGGCGCAACTTTCGCTTCCTCCGCGCGCAGGCGCAGCAGCGTCTTCAGCAGGTCCACGGTGCCCGGCGAAGCCTCCCGCATGCGCCGCGG
>DASXGS010000070.1:0-4464 GCA_036488975.1 Rhizomicrobium sp.
TGCGTGAGAGGGCGTGGGCAGCCAGATGCCCCAGATGGCCAACACGCCGAGGCTGGCTTTCGCTACGCGCTTCGCATTTAGTTTGCGCAATGACGGCCTCCACGTTTCACGCATATACGCACAATCTACGCCAGTATACTCACAAACTACGCCAAACGGCGCTCGATCGCATCCCAGACCAAAGCCGCAGCATCCGGCCCGCCGAAGCGCCGTACTTCCTGGATGCCAGTGGGCGAGGTGACGTTGATCTCGGTGAGGTAATCCCCGATCACGTCGATGCCGGCAAAGATCAGGCCGCGCGCCTTTAGTTCGGGCCCCAGCGCCTTGCAGATGAATTCTTCGCGTTCGGTGAGGGTGGTCGCTTCCGGCCGCCCGCCAACATGCATGTTGGAGCGCGCCTCGCCTTCCGCCGGCACGCGATTGATGGCGCCGGCAAATTCGCCGTCTACCAGCAGGATGCGCTTGTCTCCCTTGCGGACCTCCGGCACGTAGCGCTGCACCATCACCGGCTCGCGGTAGAAGACGGTGAACATCTCCAGCATCGCGCCGAGATTCTCGTCGTCCGGCTTGACGCGGAACACGCCGGCGCCCCCATTGCCGTAGAGCGGCTTCAGGATGATGTCGCGATGCTCTTCGCGGAAGCTACGGATCTCGGCGCGGTCGGACGTGATGAGCGTCGGCGGCATCAGATCCTTGAACAGCGTGACGAACAGTTTCTCCGGGGCGTTGCGCACATGGAAGGGATCGTTCACCACCAGGGTATCCGGGTGAATGCGTTCGAGGATGTGGGTGGCGGTGATGTACGCCATGTCGAAAGGCGGGTCCTGCCGCATCAGCACGACATCGGCCTCTGAAAGATCGTACACGGACGATTCGCCGAAGGTAAAATGATCGCCCTTGGTGTTGCGCACGGCGAGCGGACGAACCCGCGCCGTCACCAGTCCATCGCGGAAGGTGAGATCGCGCGGTCCGTAATAGAGCAGCGAATCCCCTCGCGCCTGCGCCTCCAGCGCCAGCGCAAAAGTGGAATCGCCTGCGATGTCTATTCGCTCGATCGGGTCCATTTGTATGGCGACGGTGAACGGCATGAATCCCCTAATGCAGCCGGCGCTTGAGCGCATGCAGGCCCAGCGCCGCTTCGTTATGTAACGCGACGCCGGGCTGAACCAAACCGAGGCACGCTTCATAGGCCCGACTCGCGGCGCCCAATGCGCCGGAGGATTCGTTGAGTCGCGCGAGATCGATCCACAGTTCGGGCTTCTTGGGCGCAATCAGTACCATGCGCTTGGCGATCTCCAGTGCGCGGGTACGCTCGCCAGCCTTCAGCGCGCGGAGCTTCAGATTGTTTTCAAGCCGCAACAGCACCTCTACATCGCTGACCGGTTCGGCAACGTGCGGATCGTCGGGCGAGGATGTGCTCATGGCAGGCGGAGCCCCCAGTCGCTCACGTTCGAGTGCTGCGCCGCCGTTGAACGGATCAATCAGCGCCTGGGTGGTGCGCGTTTCGATGCGCAGGAGGAAATGGCCCGGGCTGTTGAGGCCGCATGCGTCGAAGCCGGCCGCGCGCGCCGCGTGCATGTACAGAATGCCAAGCGCCACCGGCAGGCCCCGCCGGCGGTCAATCACCGTCATCAGGTCGGCGTTTTTCGGATCATCGTAGGAGAGACGGTCGCCATCGTAGCCGAAGCGGCCCACCATGAGTGCCGACAGGGCCCGCGCGCCGTCCTCGGCATGGGTGGCAAGGCGGGCTTCGCGGCGCGCCGCCTCGGCGATTTCGGACAGATGATCTTCATACGGAGCAAGTTCACGACCGGAGTGGTCGAGCGCGGACAGCATGAGGGCGGCGCGGGCGATCTCGAACGGATCTTCGTCGCTCTGCCCAATCTGCCGCAGCACTTCCGCCGGATCGACGCCCAACTCTGCCATGCTGTTAAGATGCCTCAAGCCGCCGGCCCGCGCCAATCCTCCGGCGAAAATGCGCCCGGAAGGTGGCGCGGGAATCCCGTTGCGCCCAGCGCGATCACATCGAAGCGGACGCCCTTGCGTGCCAGCTGGGGACGCTGGGCGATGTAAAACTCGGCCGCGCGCGCGATGCGCATTTGCTGGCGGGCGCGTACCGCTACCAGTGCCGTTTCGCCCAGTTCGCGTGCCTTCACCTCCACAAAACACAGAATTCCGCCAGGTGAGCGCGCGATGAGATCGATTTCGCCGGCGCGGGTGCGGACCCGCCGGGCGAGGATGCGATAGCCCTTGAGTATTAGCATCAGGCTGGCGAGCAGCTCGCTGCGGCGGCCGCGGCGCTCGGCCGCTTTGCGCGCGGGATCAACCGGCTTCATTGCGGGCCTTCAGCGCAAGGGCGCGTTCGTAAATGGCGCGTTTGGGAAGGTCGAGCGCTTCGGCAATGAGATCGGCGGCTCCGCTGAGCGGCATGAGCGGCAGTGCCTTGGAGAGCAGGGCGTCCGCTTTGGCGAAATCGGGGGCGGTATCCGGCGGCGGCCCCACTACAACGGTGACCTCGCCCTTTGGCGGCGCTTCTTCCGCATACTGAGCGGCCAATTGTTCGAGGTCGCCGCGGCGCACCTCTTCGTGGAGCTTGGTAAGTTCACGCGCCACGGCGGCAGGACGGCTGCCCAGCACCTCCGCCATGTCGGCCAACGCATCGGCGAGACGCTGCGGCGATTCGAAGAAGATCAGCGACGCGCGGGTGCTCCTCAATTCGGCCAGCACGCGTCTTCGCTCGCCGGATTTGGTTGGCAGGAAACCAGCGAACAGGAACCGATCGGTCGGTAAACCGGCCAGCGCAAGTGCCGTCAGTGCGGCCGAGGGGCCGGGAATTGCCTGCACCGGAAGGCCTTCCGCAAGCGCGGCGCGCACCAGCTTGTAGCCGGGGTCGGAAACCAGTGGCGTGCCGGCGTCGCTTACCAGCGCAATTCGCGCGCCGCCCCGCAGCTTCGCCAGCAGCCGTGGTCGCTCGCGCGCCGCGTTGTGATCATTGTAGGCGGAAAGGGGCTTCGAGATGCCGTGGATCGCGAGCAGCTTTGAGGTGACCCGCGTGTCTTCGGCGGCAATCAGATCGCAGGCCTTCAGCACCGCAAGCGCCCGCAACGTGATATCGGCCGCATTACCGATGGGTGTGGCGACCACATAAAGCCCCGTCGCCGCATTTTGCGCATTTTCGCGCGCGAGATTAGGTTGCCGCACCGTATCCTGGGACTGCATCGACGATGCCCGCTTTCTTGCCTGCCCGCCTGTTCTCCCAAGTGTGCGCCATCGCGGGCGTGCTTGCGATAGTGGGACTTGCCGCGTGTGAGCCGCCGCCGGCACCCAAGCCGCCGCCAACGCCCCCCGTGCAGCAGACACAGCCGAAGTTTGGCTCCCGGCATCCACTGACACAGGAGGAGCCGGGCTTTGTGCGGCTCTCAAATACGCCACGTGGCCGTGTGCCCGTTCGCGTGGGTGTGCTGCTGCCGTTCTCGAACGGTGCGGCGGCAACACGGAACCTTGCCAAGGCCATGCTGAACGCGGCGCAGTTGGCGCTGTTTGATTCCCGCAATCCGGACATCCTCCTACTGACAGCCGACGAAGGCTCGACGCCCTCTGAAGCCGCGGCGGGCGCGCGTACATTGTTGGCGGAGGGCGCAGAAGTGATCGTGGGCCCGCTGTTCGCGCAAGGCGTAAACGCCGTGGCGCCGGTGGCGCGCGATCGCGCCGTGCCGGTGATCGCGCTGTCCAGCGATCGCGCCGTGGCGCAAGCCGATGTATATCTCTTGAGCTACCAGCCGGAAACCGAAGTGCGCCGCGTGATCTCTTACGCGGCGGCGCAGGGGCACAAGAATTTCACCGCGCTCATTCCGCGCAACGCCTATGGCGATCACGTGCTGGCTGCCTTCCGCACGGAAGCGGCTGCCGACAAGGTGACCATTCGCGCCGTGCTGCGGTTCGATCCGGGGACGACCGAGTACACGCAAACTGCGAGTGCTGCGAACGCCAGCGGGGCAGATGCCGTACTGATCGCGCAGGGGGGCACGGCGTTGGCAGGCTTGGCGGCCACGCTGGGCAACCCGCATCCCCAGCTGCTGGGCACAGGTCTATGGGCAAACCGTGCAACCACAACCGAGCCCGCATTGGTGGGCGGCTGGTTCGCGGGGCCGCCGCCGCGGGCCACCGAAAGCTTCGAGAGCCGCTATCGTGTCGCGTTTGGCGCGCCGCCGCCGGAACTTGCCGCGCTCGCCTACGACGGGCTTTCGCTCGTGGCGGCTTTGGCAGGCGGACCGGCATATCACCGCTTCACCCCGACCGCGCTGACCGACCCGAACGGCTTCTCCGGCGTGAGCGGCGTATTCCGCTTCAATCCGGACGGCAGCTGCGACCGCGGCCTTGCCATTCTGGCTGTCGAGCCAGACGGCTTCCGCGTGCTTGACCCAGCGCCTCGCACATTCCAGGCGCCTGCCTCCTAATCGGCCA
>DASXGS010000103.1:0-1735 GCA_036488975.1 Rhizomicrobium sp.
GCAGGACGTAGCCGACCACCACCGGCGGCAGCACGAGCGGCACGTGCAGCACGCCATCGATCAGCATTTTGCCGGGGAAACGGCGGTTGGCGAGCGCGGCTGCGGCAGCGAACGCCAGCGGCAGCGCGCAAGTCACAGCGACAGCCGAAACTTTCAGGCTGAGAAAAAGCGCCTCGGCTTCAGCCGGCGTCAGGCTCAGCGGTGACGTTTCTTGCCCGTCCCCGCGTTGGACGCCGATGCGCCGGAGCTGGCCGGCGCTCCGCCGCCCGAGCGCGTATAGACGCTCCAGAGATGCGCGACAGCCTGCGCCGCCGGATCGCCCTTCACGGCGTTGAAGGTCGCAATGGCCGCCGGCTTTTGCCCGGCGCCGGCCTGCACAATTCCGAGCGAGATCTGCGCTTCCGCCGGCTTGCTCAGACCGCCCTTCTTGATGCCCGCCTGCACCGCATTCAGGGCATCGGGGAATTGGCCACGACCCCAGAGATTTTCGCCATATGAGACGAGATCATCGCCGCTCTTCGACTTGTTCGCCTGCTGTTGTGTCTTCGCCAGATTCGCCGTGTCCTTGGCGGCTTCCGCCTGCGCTTTGGTGAGAAGACGGGTGTCGCGGTCGCCCTGCAGCAGTTTCACGTCGAAGCCCTTTTGCGCGACTGTCACGGCCTCGGTCGGGAAATGCAGCTCGAGCGCCAGCTCGGTCATCAGTTCGTAGTCATCGGTGTTGCGCATGTTTCCGGTCGCGAACCTAATACGATAGATGTCGAGATTCGCGTGATCCGACAAACCACGCATCGCATCGGTCGCCGTCAGCAAGTAGGTCCAATACTTGGACTGTCCCTGGAGGATGAGCCGTTCCGCAACCTGGCCCTCGGTCTGCGTATCGCCGGACTTTGCCGCTGCGCTCATCAGCAGCGACAACACCTGATCGCTGTTGCCGAGGCCGCGCAGCAGCGTGATGGCGGTCCGATAGTCACCCATCAGGTAGTAGGCTTGCGCGACGATCACCTGGCTCTGGAAATCGAAGCCGCCAGCCTTGCGCAAGCACGACGCGTCCGCGCCCACGACATCATGATAACGACCGGCATTGTAGTCGTTCGCAAACTTTGCCTTGCAGCCGAGCGAACTGCCGCCAGCGCCAGTCTTTACCGCAATGAACTGCCGCGCCTGCGAGATGGCAGCCTGTTCGGCGCCCGTCAGCCCGCCAACCGATTCCGCTTCATGCAGTTTCGACATCGCCGCGGCGCCCTTGCCGGAATTGGCGAGCGAGATCGCTTGCTGCAGGGGTTTGCCGACCTGCGGGCGCACGGTCACGGCCTGCGCCGCCGATATAAAACCAGGCGCGATCGGCAATAGAACCGCCCCCGCCAAAAGACCAATCACTCCAAGGGACTGCAACAATCGCGACTTCATCAATGTCCTCACTGCACAATTGCGGTTCGAGGCCCGCGCTCACGCACGGCACCGCGTTCCGCGGCAGCCCCTCGCGCTGATTCAGATATAGTTGTTCGTGTTTACGATACCGATTTTGACCGCGCCGCGGCGCTGCGCATCCGCCATTACCTTTGCAACCGTATCGTATTTGGCGAGGCGATTGGCCGTGATGTGGAGTTCGTCCTGGTCCTCGACCATCTTTTGGCCTTGCTGGTAGAGGTAGGCATCCAGTGTTTTCCAATCCACCGCCTGTCCGTTCCAGTAAATGGAACCGTCGAAATCGACGAGGATGTTATCGACGATCGGC
>DASXGS010000142.1:0-11969 GCA_036488975.1 Rhizomicrobium sp.
TCCGTCCGGGTCGTGCACGAACACCTGCAGCAGCCCGACCTCCCACACCTTGTTTTGCACGTATGGAATTCGGTTGTCGCGAAAGCGACCCAGCGTGCCTTCCGGATCGACGCTCTTGAACGCGATGTGGTCCAGACGGCCGGTGGTGTCCTTCGGACGGTCGGCCTCTTCCCGCTTCATCAGGTGCACCACCGGCACGCCACCGCAGTAGAGCCAGTGACCGGGGAAATCCATCTGCGGACGGAAACCCGCCTCCAGCCCCAGCATGTCGCAATAGAAATTCCTGGTGCGCTCGAGATCGGCGCATTCCAATGTGAAGTGCTCGAGCTGCTCGGCCGGCATGGCGACACCTTTGGCATGGTCCCCGGTACCCATCAAAGCCACTCTGCGATGCAAAATCCAGCGCCATGCGAATGGATGGAAATGCCGCCCACCTTGGCCTAATGCTGGCGATGCATCTCCGGGGGCGCAGGCCATGCACGACGATCCGCATCGCGACATCCGCGAGCAGGTGCGCAAGCTGTGCGCCGATTTTCCCGGCGCGTACTGGCGCGCGCTCGACCGCGAACGCGCCTATCCCACCGAATTCGTGTGCGCGCTGTCCGATGCCGGCTGGCTTGCTGCCCTCATTCCGGAAGAGTATGGCGGCTCGGGCCTGCCGCTGTCGGCCGCCGCGGCGATCCTCGAAGAGATCCACCATGCGGGCTGCAACGGGGCGGCGTGCCACGCGCAGATGTACATTATGGGCACGCTGCTGCGGTACGGAAGCGCTGAGCAGAAGGCGGAATACCTGCCGAAGATCGCCAGCGGCGAGCTCAGGCTGCAGGCGTTCGGGGTCACCGAGCCCACCAGTGGCACGGACACGACGGCGCTAAAAACGACGGCCCTGCGCGACGGGGACCATTACATCGTCAATGGCCAGAAGATCTGGACCTCACGCGCCGAGCATTCCGACCTGATGCTGCTGCTGGCCCGCACCACGCCGCGCGAGAAGGTCGAGAAGCGCACCGAAGGCCTCTCCATCTTCCTGCTCGACATGCGCGAGGCGAAGGGGCACGGCCTCACCATCCGCCCCATCCGCACCATGATGAATCACAGCACGACGGAAGTGTTCTTCGATCAGGTGCAGGTGCCGGCCACGCAGCTGATCGGCCAAGAAGGCAAAGGCTTCCGCCACGTTATTTCCGGCATGAACGCGGAGCGCATCCTGATCGCTGCAGAATCGATCGGCGATGCGAAATGGTTCATCGACAAAGCCACCGCCTACGCAAGCGAGCGCGTGGTCTTCGGCCGCCCCATCGGACAGAACCAGGGCATCCAGTTCCCCATTGCCAAGGCGTACGCGCACATGCGCGCGGCCGAGTTGATGGTTGAGCGCGCGGCGCAACTATTCGGAGCGGGCGAAGAGTGCGGCGCAGAAGCCAACCTGGCGAAGATGCTGGCGGCCGATGCGTCATGGGAAGCGGCCGAAGCCTGCGTGCAGACGCATGGCGGCTTCGGCTTCGCGGAAGAATACGATGTGGAGCGCAAATTTCGCGAAGCGCGGCTCTACCAGGTGGCGCCGATCTCCACCAACCTCATCCTCAGCTATCTCGCCGAGCACGTGCTCGGTTTGCCGCGCTCGTATTGATGCACTGCGCGCGGGCTCAGACGAGATCAATGCATCATCATTTTCGTCCGCAGCTGCCTGGAGACATGCGCCGCCGTGGCGTGGCTCGGCGCGTTTTTCGCCCAGTCCAGCAGCCGCTGATAGATGTAGGACTGGAACGGCCGGTTCGCGCCGTTCAGGTTTTGACTCTTGCCGACCAACTGTGAGCTGAGTGGGATCAGGAAATCGCGATAGGTCATGCCAACGTTTTCATACGCGACGAGGAATGCCTTCTGCTGTTCCCACGTCGCAAGCTGGTTCGGGTCCTGCAGGGCCGCTTTGAGCGCTGCGGGCGTCCAGTTGGGCTGCGTGCGATCGTTGGCGACGGCCTTGCCGTCAAATTTGTAGGGCGTGAACACGCCGATGTTGTTGAAGTCGAGCGGCGACATGGCAGCCTCTACGTTCAGCAAGCCCCAGCCATATGCCGCGTCCACACCGGGTTTGCCGAGATCGGTCGCCGATTGCAGCACGATCTGAACCGTTTCGTCGGCGTATTTCACCAACCAGGGCCAGCGGGTCTGCAAGAGCGCAACCGTGCCGCTCACCAGCGGGGCCGCGAACGATGTACCCGTCATGCGCGTGGTGGCGCTGTGGTTGTCTTCCACGAGGATCAATTCGCCCGGTGCAACCAGGAAGCGGTATTTCAGCTTGTTCTGTTCCTGGCAGCCGCCGTTCACGAGGATGCAGGCCTGGCCCGGCCAGTTTGAAAACGAAGAGATATGCCCTGAGGGTCCGATCGATCCCACCAGCAGCAGGTTGGTGGGCGCAGAGAATCCTGCGGGCCATGTAACGTTTCCGGTTTGCGTCACACCCTCATTTCCCGCCGCCTTCACCAGCACGAAGTAGTGATCCTTGGCGTTCACGCTTGGGGAGGTGAGGATTTTGGCCCACTCTTGCGACAGCACCCAGCCCGGTATTCCGAGCGAGGCGTTCACGAAGGTGGCCTGCTGGTTGTAAAGCCGATCGATCCCATTCGTGACATCGGACCAGTTCGCAGTGCCCGTTGAATCGAACGGGCTGTACAGCAGAAACTGGCTCGCCGGCGCCTCGCCTATGGTTCCCACATTGTCCTGCACAGCACCCATGAGGCCGGCGACAGCCGCTCCATGATCATTGACGTAGGTGTTGTATCCGCCCACCAGCTTGAGGTTTCGCACGTCTGCGAAGTTCTGGTTGGTGAAGGCATCCAGTTCGCCCGCGTGCACAGTTCCAGGTCCCACTGCTTTCACGATCTCAGGCGACCAGTGCACCGCCGCCATCCACCAGTCGATATGGTCGAGCTTCGACAGATTCATCGCAAGGTCGTAGAAATTCAGGAAGAACGCCGCGCGCGTTTCCGGGCTGGTCGCGGCGAGCGAAGCTCCATCGTTGGGGTTGATGCCGTATTTGGTCTCCAGCTGGGTCCCGATCTGCTGCACGCCCGGTCCCCAGAACGTCTGCGCGTCGGCAAAGAAGCTGTTCAGTTCCGACTGCAGCTGCGAATAGTCGGTGGCGTTGGAGGCCTGCAGCTGATTCCATAGTTTGTTGATGTCGCCCCATTGCGGTCCGGCAGTATTCCAGTATCCGTAGATGCGGGAATTCAGCGAATTTCCATTGAACGGGTTAATCGTTCCCCAGAACTGATCGATATTGCCCCAGAAGGGCCGGATGGCGCCGTAGAAGGGGTTGATGTTCCCCCAGAACGGCGAGATGTTTCCCCAGAACGGGTTGATGTGGCCGTAATTCTGGTTCACGGCGCCATAGAATGGATTGATAGATCCGTAGAACGGATCGATCGGGCCGCCATTCACGCCGTAGAATGGGGTGATCGGACCGCCCTGATCATGTGCCGGCGCCGCATTGGCCGCTGTGCCGGCGCCCGCCAGCACCAATAGCGTGGCTGCCGCCGCCATCAGGCATTTGCGCAACATCATCCATCCCACCGTTTTTTATCGTTGTGCGAGGAAGCGTGCGGCGCGGCCGGTTAAGCAGAGATGAATGTGACCGTTCAAAGTCAGCGAATTGCAACCTGGGGTTAACAGCCGGTGGCACCTTCCGCGAGCGGCGGTTCCCGGCTCGAGCAACGGCCATCGGATAACGCCGTTATCGCTCACGGCAAAGCCCGAAGCGGCCGGGAACGATCGAGGCCTTCGGCGAGGCGGGTGATCTTGAGACAAAAAAGGCGGCCACAACGGGCCGCCTTTCTGAAGTACGATATATTTCCGCTACTCGACGATCGAGACGGTCGGATTGGTGGTCAACTTGCCGGTCACCGTGCAACCCGGAGGAAGCGGCTGCGTGGTGAAGCTGACAATGCCGCTCTTCACGTGGACGACCAGATTGCCCGGCCCGCAGTTGAGTCCGGCAGGGCCGGCAAACTGCACGTTGTAGATTTTGCCGGTCGTCGCGGTTCTCGCCACCGTCTTCCACGGCAGGTTGTTCAGCACAATGGCCTCACAGGCGCCTTGCGGACCTGAACTGGTGGTGAATGTGCCGCTGGTGATATGGCCCACACCCTTGTTGCTAATCGTGCCGGTGAAGTGTGCGTGACACGGCAAGGTGATGCCGTTCTTGCTGGCGGACGTATTACCGTCGGCGGTGAAATTGCCAGCCGGACTGAGCTTGAATGCGGCTGCCGGCGTGGCAGCGAGGCCGAGCGACACCAGCCCGGCGGTCGCGATTGCGATGGCTGTCTTCATGAACGTTTTACCCCTTCATTTTTCGCGCGCTGGCGCGCGTGTTGGCGGAGCGTCAGCATCCCCACGTCGCGCCGCTCCGAATGCGCATTTGGGGAAGGTTGATGGCGTTGCGGGCACATTAAAGCGGCGCACAGGTTATGCAAGACGTGCCGACGTGTCTTGCTCCTGTCGCAAAAAAGCCAACGGCGGCCGCGAAGGACCGCCATTGGTGAGAGCCGAGCGTCTGCCGCTTACTGAACGATCCTTATCGCCGGCGAGGTGGTGATTTTGCCGGTGACGGTGCAGCCTGGCGGAAGCGGCTGGTCGGTGAAGCTGATGATGCCGTTTTTCACATGTACGACCAGTGTCCCGGGCCCGCAATCAAGTCCGAGGGGTGCATTGAACTGCACGTTGTAGATTTTTCCGGTTGTCCCGGTTCTGGCGATAGATTTCCACGGCAGGTTCACCAGCTGGACCTGTTCGCAGGCGCCGGCCGGCCCGGTGGTGGTCTTGAAGGAGCCGCCGGTAACGTGCCCGATGCCCTTGCTGTTGATTGTGCCGGTGAAATGCGCCTTGCACGGCAAGGTGATGCCGTTCTTCGTTGCCGAGGTGTTGCCGTCACCGGTGAAATTGCCTGCGGGGGCCAGATGCCAGGCGGCTGCGGGTGTGGCCGCAAATCCGCACGACATCAGGCCCGCGGCGGCGAGTGCGATGGCTGTCTTCATGACGTTTCATCCCTTACTTGGTTGGCAGTCGAGCCCCTTTCTTTCCTGGTGGAGCGAAAACGCCCCTGTCATGAACTCGCTCCGGATCGGCGACAGGGGGGTGAAACATTTCACGAATTTCCATTCATGTCCCTCAGAACGACTTGCTGACCCGTATCCCGTATAGCCGCGGATCGGTGACGAAGACGTTGGTGGTGAGCGCCGTGTCGTCGCTGTTCAGGAACGCGCCGCTGATGGCTGTCGTGTTGAACAGGTTCTTCACATAGCCCATCACGTCCCAGCCATCGGCCTGGGTGAAGGTCAGCGACAGGTTCACGTTGGTGTAGCCCTGCAGCTGGTCATAGGGCTTGTCGTTGAACACCCGCGCGAACGAGTCCGATTGATAGTAGAAATCGCCGCGCAAGGTTGCGGCCCAGTCGCTGCCGATCGGCAGGGTGTATTGCGCGCCGGCCGACAGCGTCAGGTGCGGCGTGTTCGGCAGCTCGTTGCCGCCGAGATCCTTGAGGAACCCCTGGCCGCCGTTCGGCGCCGTTGACGGATCGAAGCCGACATAGCCCGGGTACCTCTTCTTGCTGGGATTGGGCTTATAGGGCGCGTCGGTGACCGGATCGAAGCCTTGGGCGTACGCCGCTGTGCAGGCGATTGTCAGCCCGCCATGCGCAAGCAGTTCGTTGACGACATAGGTTGGAAACACGCAATTCGACGTTCCGGTGATGAACGGCCGCACCAGCATCCAGCCCGGAGTACCCGCGGTGCGGTCCATGAGATCGATTGCGGCCGTGCCATTATTGAGCGTGCCGTCCTGATAGCCGCCCGAGAGATTGAAAGTGAGCCCCTCGGACGGATGCCACACCGATTCCACTTCCACGCCTTTCACGGTGGCGTCGAAGTTCAGGTTGACGGAGGTGCGGTCGACGATCTGGGAAATCTGATAGTTCTTGTACTTGTAATAGAAGACGTCGGCGTTGAGCGTCATCGAGTCGTTCAACAGCGTGTTCTTCGTGCCGAGCTCGAAGGCGTCGACGAACTCCGGCTTGAACGTCAGCGGGTGAACGATGGGCGAGCTGAACACGACGCCGCCGCTGACGATCGGAACCGTGCCCGGCGGATTGGCGCCTCCGGCTTTGTAGCCGCGCGAATAAGATGCGTAGAACAGCGACTCGTCGGTGAAGTCGAGCTTGGGTGTCCAGGTCGCCACAGCGCGGCCGGTCAGCGTTTTCCACTCCTGCACCAGCGCGCCGGCCGGCGGAATGCCCTTGAACGCAACGCCCGCCCAGCTGGGATATTCGGTGAAGGTCTTCTGGTCGTCGGTGAAACGAAGGCCGCCCGTCAGCTTCAGGTCGGGAAGCACCTGATAGTAGGCCTCTCCGAATCCGGCCCAGGAATTCAGCCGGTACGGATTGTGGCTGAGAAAATAATTATGGCCCTGCCCGTCGACGTTCGAAAGGGCGTTCGGATCGACATAGGAGCAGCCCAGACCAAGAAAGGTTTGATCCAGCTTCTTGGGATCGGCGGCTATGGGGCCGCAACTGTTCGCGAGCTTCGGATCGAACGGGATGTGCTTGGCATCCGGCGGAAGCGGCGCGCCGCCGCCAAACGTGGAGTTGATGTCTTCCGTGAACAGGCTGAGCGCGTTGTAGAAGACATAATAATCGGCGGCGGTGTGGTAGTGCATGTAGTTGCCGCCCAGCACGAAGTTGAGCGGACCGTCGAAGTTCGAGAGCACCCGAAACTCCTGGTAGAACTGCTCCGCCGCTTCCTGCGAAATGTCCTGGCCGACCAGCTTGCTCGAGCAGCCGAGCTGCGGATCGCAATATTGCTGGTCCTGGCCCACCAGCGTGTTGCCGCCCGGATCGGTGAAGAGCGGCGCGGTGTTGAAGCGGTTGTAGTCTTCCGTCGAATACAGGAAATCCTTGTTGTAGCCGGTCTGCGAATTCAGCGTGATGGCCGGCGTGATCGCGTAATCGACGTTCAGCTCCCCGATGTCGTTTTTCGCCTGGTATTGCGGATCCAGCAACGAATCGACGACGCGCAGATTGCGCGCCTGAGTCAGGCCGGCATATGGATCGGTCCCGGGCGCCACATAGGGCGTGAACAATTCAAGCGCGACCACGAACGGAATGCCGCCCGCGTTGGGTGTCTGGAAGGCGCTTGGCGCGTAGAGCGAGCCCGGACGGCATCCTTGCGTCAGCCACTGCGCCCCAAAATTGTCGTTTGTTGGCACCTGGGGACCCGCCGGG
Organism: Rhizomicrobium sp.; assembly: GCA_036488975.1. GTDB lineage: Bacteria > Pseudomonadota > Alphaproteobacteria > Micropepsales > Micropepsaceae > Rhizomicrobium. The sequence continues at coordinate 7,271 of DASXGS010000142.1, forward strand.
CCATCGACGACGGCCGGAGCGTTGTCTCGCTCGCAGAGCTGCTTGGTGGAGCGGCCGCGATTGTCGTCCTCGTTGAAATGTTCCCAGATGAGATCGGCCTTCAGCCCTTCGAACGGCTTGAACTGCAAGGTGATGCGGCCCGACCACAGATTGCGGCCGTCGATCTTGTTTCCTGTTTCCTCGTTGAAAGCATAACCGTCACGTTTGGTCCATTCGCCGGCCACGCGAAAGGCCAGCTTGTCGCCGACGATCGGCACATTGATCATGCCCTCGAGGCGCTTCTCGCCGTAATTGCCGAAATCGGCGGAAAAGTTGGCCGAATAATCCTCGGTCGGCTTTGCTGACACCACATTGACCACGCCGGCTGGCGCGTTGCGGCCATACAGTGTGCCTTGCGGCCCGCGCAGCACTTCCACGTCGCCGACGTCGAAAAATTCCTGCTCGAAGAAATGATTGCGGAGGAACGGAATGTTGTTGAAGGCGATGGCCACGGCCGGATCGGTGGTGGCCGAAACGGCCTGCGTGCCAATGCCGCGAATCTGGATGTTGTAGCCGGTGAAATTGGTCTTTGAGAACGTGAGGTTGGGGACCTCTTTGACGAGATCAGGACCAGCCGCGATCTGCTCGGCCTGCAATTCCTTTTGCGAGAACGCCGAAATCGCGATCGGAACGTGCTGGATGTTCTCGGAACGCTTCTGCGCGGTCACCACGACGGTTTCAACACCGCCGCTGCTCGAGCTTTGCGCCAGCGCGGCAGGCGCGCTCCCGGCCAGTGCGACAGCAGCGGCCCCCCCAAAAAGAACATGGCTCAGGCGCGCGCGCGAGCTTCCCGGCATCGAATTTCCCCTCTCCCTGCAGCCGGACATGGACGCGCCCGGCACTCTCCCGCCCGCTGTTATTTCGAGCGCAGCCTCGCCGTAAACGCGCGTTCCTCAAAATCGTCATTGCGAAATGATGCGTTTTTTCCTGGCGTGGCACAGACGCAACAGCCGCCGATCCTGTAGCCGCTGGCACCTAACGTGGCACAAGCCTAAATTGACAATGTTGTCAGCAATATGGCCGGTCTAAGCCTTATTTCCGCGCCGATTGCACCACGACAAGCGAGCCGGGCTGCGAGCTGCGCAGCAGTTTCGCTGGCTCTGCCCCATCCAGCCAAGCCTGCCAGTGGCTGCGAGGAAGGATAACGGGTTCGCGGTCATGATAGGGCTGGGTGTCCGGCCCGGGCGCGACCGTCAGCAGCGAGAATGCTCTCATCTCGCCGTCTTTCGTCACCGCCTTGCCGGTGAGGCCGGCAAAGCAGAACCACTCTTCGTCCGGACGCGTGAATTTCCATCGCACCTTGGGGGATTTCGCGCCGGTGAACTCGAAGTAGTGCGAGGCCGGCACGAGGCAGCGGTTACGCTCGAACCGCTTGCCTTCCGAGCGCATGTTGATCACCGGCTTGCCGCCGACCTTGGCGCTCAGACCCCAGCGCAGTTGCGTGAATTCCGGACCGTTCCCTGTCATCTGGACGATCGGTGCCGACTCCGTCGGCCAGATTTCGTCCCGGGGTTCCAGGTTAGGGCGCTCGGGATTGAACCGCAGCGGCAGCTTTAGGTGGCTGAACCCTTCTACATACTGCGCGTAGGAAATGCGGTTGCCGAAATCGTTGCACATTATCAAAAGCCACTATTCCATTCCGTCGGGGAAATATTACACTCTGGCACGCGTTAGCATGCTTCGATCCTGCAGTGGACGGGCAGAAAGGAAGCTTCAATGAGCAGCAGACATTTCAGGGCAGCCGCAGCGACTTTCGCCGCAGCGTTGCTGACCTCCACCGTGCTCGATGCCGTACCCGCGGCCGCGCAAGGCTACGGGCCACCCGGTGGGGACGAAGCCCCCCCATCTGGCTCCTACGCTGAACCGCCTCCGGGCTACGAACAGGGCGGCGACTACGATGACCAGTCGCAGCAGCAGGATGAGGCGTATGCCCAGTCCTACTCCGAATGGGCCGCCCGCTACTGCGTCAACCAGGCGAACAACACCGCCGCCGGCGCGCTGATCGGCGGAATTGTCGGCGCAGGCATCGGCGCCGCGGTCAGCCGCAATGCCGGCCGGGGCGCGGCCATCGGCGGCGCGATCGGTGTCGGCACGGGCGCGGTTGCCGGAGCGGCCTCTTCGCAGGGCGCCTGTCCGAACGGTTATGTGGTCGCCTCAGGCGCGCCGGCTTTCGCCTATGCCGGCGGGCCATACGCGGCCTGGGCGCCGGGCTGGTACAACCCCTGGATATTCGTGGGCGGCCGGTGGACCTACCGTCCGTACCGTTCCTGGTACTGGCGGCATCAGGCCTATTGGCGTCCGGGTTGGCGCGGTCACGCCGTCGTGCGCTGGCACCGCAATCACCGCTAATTCGCGCACACGCGCGCGAGCAATTGGAAGCCGCCTTCGGGCGGCTTCTTTGTTTTTGGGCGCAGCAGGGAAATTATTGGCCGACCGCTACGGAGCGGCCATCGATCCGCGCCTTTGTCAGCCTTGCTTGCACGGCGCCCCAGAGGAACGACGACCAGATCGTCTGCGCCACCGTGAAATGGCTGCTCGCGGCCGGAAGATCGGTGAAGGTCGCGTAGATCGTCGGGACTTTGGAAACGGCCACCACGTCCTGCGGAATTCCGGAGATCTGACGGTACTCGGCCTTGCAGACCCGTGTTGCCGCAACATCGGCAGCCACAGCAGCGGGTTCATTGCGGATGAACGCAAACTCAACATCGTAACGCCGGCGCCCGTCGAACAAGGCGAGCGTCTTCCCACATGGTTGTCCGGCCGAGGTGGAGAGCCCCGCGACAACGGAGCTAATGCCGGTGACGGGATCGACGGTGCCCTTCTTCTGCGCATCGCTCACCGGGGCACGTGACAGATCGTAGGGCGGATCGGCAATCATGACGGGACCGCCCTTGCCCGCGTAATCGAGCCGCACCGATTGCCGCGCTCCACGACGGCTCAGCGACTGGGTTGTGTACACGTCCGGCAGAAGTGCCGCCGCACTCACCCGCCCTTGTGCCGCCGTATCGATCCGCGACTTCCAGAACGCGGCTGCCAATCCGCTGGTCTGGAAATGCATTTCCGCGTTGTAGCGGTCGGCGCCGAGGCTGACGGAGTATGTCAGGTGGCCGAACGGAATGGCGAACATCGTGAGCGTGTAGTCCAGCGCGATGCTTCTGGGCGGCAAGGTCGATTGCGCGCATGCCCTTGGCACGCTCTGGAGGAGCACAATTGCGACCGGGAGGAGCCAAGCCAGCGTTGCACGAGTTGAGTGAGCCACACTCAGTACTGCTGCACGGAAGCCAGCGCGATCCATTCCATCGCTCGGTCCCAAAGGCTGCGCTGCCCCCATTGCGCAAGTGTGATCGGCTGTGCGCGCGATTCGTCGGCAGAGACGATCTTTGCAAGCTTGCCTGCGAACGCGCCGTCTTCGATGCCAAGCACCACCTCGTCATTCAGCTTGCGGCTCCGATTGTCCATGTTGGCCGAGCCGATCACCGACCAACTGCCGTCCACCACGAGCAGCTTGGTGTGAATGAACGTAGGCCGGTACTCGGAAATCCGAACTCCGCAGCGAAGCAGCTCGTCGTAGTAATGCCGGCTCGCGTACCGCACCCAATGGCTGTCGTTATAGGCATTAGGAAGCAGCACGCGGACGTCGGTGCCTGATTGCGCTTTGATGCACAGCACCGCCCGCAGGCTTTTGTCAGGCAAAAAATAAGGCGTCACGAGCAGAATGCTTTTTCTGGCTGCGCTGAATGAGAGCAGGAACAGATTTTCCATTCCGAACGTATCGACCGAAGGCGAACTGACGAAAGGGATGTAGCGCAGCTGCCGCTTGCCTTCGTCGCCCGTTATCGGCGGATAAAATTTCTCGCCGGTCAAAATCTCTCCGGTGCCCAGTTCCCAGATTTCCGCAAACGCAGCCTGCAGGTGAGCGGCCATCGAGCCATCCACCCTGAACATCATGTCGCGCCACTCGTTCGGATTTCGGGCGTTCCCGAGCCAGCTGTCGGCAACAGCAATCCCACCGGTGTACGCAGTGCGGCCGTCGATAACGATGGCGCGGCGGTGATTGCGCTTGTGATCGCGGGTCATGGCCCAGGGAAGCGGCATCAGGGTATGAAAGGTCGTGGTCTTGCCGCCGGCGCGTTCGAAATCGTCGAATTTCCTCCATGGCGCGTGAATGCTGCCATAGCCATCGAGCGCGATCCGCACTTGAACGCCGGTTCTCGCTTTCCGAGTCAGGTGCGCCAGCAGCGTGTCGCTGAACTTCCCGTCCTCCCAGATGTAGGCCATGAAATCGACCGACTGCTTGGCGGCGTCGATATCCGCGAGCACCGCTTTCAGGAACGCGTCGCCATTGTTCAGGATCTCCGGTTCCGAACCGGTCTCTACCGGCGCCGTCAGCACTGCTGAGACGAGCCGCTGGAATTCGGGTGAGTCGACGGTCGGCAGCGCAGCAAGCGGCCGAATCAGTTCCGGTCCTTTGCCGAACGGCAGGAACAGCGCGACAAGGATCGTCACCAAGGCGACGGCACCCATCGCGGCCAGCACGCCCTGCCACGAATCCAGAAACGCCAATGCGGCGCGGAATCTGCCGGGCGAGCCGGGAGCCGCCTTGCTGCGGCGGGATGTTTTTCGATGCGACGAGCGACGAGGCATGTGCGAGGCTGTGACT
>DASXGS010000187.1:0-3602 GCA_036488975.1 Rhizomicrobium sp.
CTACTACAGGTTTCGGCTGCAACGGGCGGCGAAGCTTGTGCGGAGCGCTGCGGCCCGGTCCGGACCCTTCAACGTTCCCGCAATCGCCAAAGACCTGGTCTACGGAACAAGCCTGGGACAGGCCCTCCTGTTCCGATTCGCTGGCGGCGCCTCCGAGCAATCGCGTGAATACACGGTGCAGTTGCCTGCGGGATATCCCGCTCGGGCCATTCGTATCCGTCTGAGCATTCCGAAACTGCCGCCCCGGCCATCGTTGGGATTTTCGGATCATGTCATCGACGCAAGCGGAGACTCTACGAACACTGTTCTCGCAGTGATGACCGGAGGGTTCGCGATTTCACACGATCTCGGCAGCAGCTGGAAGCTGGTGAAGGTTCGCGACCGCCGTTTCAGGCGCCATCAGTTCATTCACGTCAGAGCCATCGGAGATTCGGAAATCTTGGCTCAGGCGCTGGCCGAGCGCTGGCATCCCGGGGCGCCCAGAGTGATCGACAATCTCGTGCTTAACTATCGCGGCGAGGTGCTGGCGGCTAACCGCATGAACGGTTCGCACTGGCATGGCTGCCGTTCGGTCGATATCGCGAACGGCACCCTGATGTACGCCGAGTATCCTTATGAGGACGCGGCCGGCACGGCCGAAGACCGGGCGTTGTCGCGTGTCTTTCGGAGCCGCGACCGCGGCCGCAGCTGGGAGGTTGTCTTCGAACGCGATGGCACGCAGGTTCGCCACTTCCATTTTCTCCAGGCCCGCCCCGGCGCTGCCGGTGAATGGTGGCTGACGTCGGGCGACAAGCCATTCGAATCGCGGATTTGGGTGACGAGAGACGATGGCGATCACTGGGACGACATCACGGCCAACTTCGGCGAGACGATCCCGATCGACGGGCTGCGGTATCCGCGCACGGTCTTCCGTCTCACGGATCTCAAATGGCAGCACGATGGGATCGTTTGGGGGACCGATGACTTCCTGGCGCGCAATCAATTCCCTGCACCCGGCGCGCGCATGTTCCGCAGCCCTCGCGAGCAGCTCGTGCCACAGGTTTCCGGAAAGGCTCGGTGGCCGATCCGCAACATCGTCGAGGTCGGACCGTTCTACATGGTCCTGACCCAAGGCTGCGTTCGCGCGGATGCAACGCCCCAGGAGAAGATGCCGGCGGTCTATCTCATGCCAAGGCAGCAGATTGAGTCTGCGCCCGGCATGATCCACCTGTTCGATGTCGATGTGTATTCGCAGACGAGAACCGGATTCACCTACTCCCGTGCGAGCCGCGCTGCGAAAAACGGTACCTTCTTTAGCTATCGCGCAAACACCGATGCTTTCCCCTTCGGACACAAGATCCTGAAGTGGGACGTGACCTTCTCCTGAGCAGGGCTGGATCATGTCCGCTGACCAGGAGGAGAGCACCGCACGCCGAGCAGCACGAGATTTCGATCTGCTCTCGACAATTAACGGTTATCCTGAAATCTTTTCTGTGTTTCAGGGCGAGCGGCTGACTCTTCGGATCGCGCGCAAGCCGGGACAAATTCTGCGGCTGCCGACACTGCTGCTGCGCGCGATTTGGCATTATCCGCTGACTGCTGCGCTTCGCGATCGGCTGCTAAAGGCAAGAGCACGCCGCGCTGCAAATCGCCCACCAAAACCCGCCGCTCATATCCGACAGGTCGAGGTGTATGATCGCGCCACCGGTGCACTCGTTTCCCGCCAGACGCTCGACGTACCAACGCCAATTTTCGCCGAAGTGCCGGCAAGTCACAAAGACCAGGGGGCCAACTATACCGGAAGCTTGTCCCTCGATACCGCAGGCTGGCCGCCCGGTGTGTACGAATGCGTGGTCCAGGACGGGCGTGGCCGCGCATCGCAAGACATTTATGTCAACGTCAAGCCGCGCAGTCTGGACAGTATCGATGTGCTTTGCATCCTGCCCAGCTTCACGTGGCAGGCCTACAATCGGGTTGGAGGCGGATCGTTCTACAGTCCCGAGCTCGGGCACGTTCGCACCATTTGCTGCGAACGGCCGATGCATCACAGAAGCGACAATTCCATTCTGCCGGCGCTCGCCATTCTGAGTGTTTTCCATCGCGCCGGCACAAGGGTGGCGTGCGTGGATTCATGGGACCTTCACAACGGTCTCGTTCCAGCCGGCGACGTTCCTGTCGCGGCCATTCTTGTCCATGATGAATATTGGTCGGCGCCCATGAGAGCGCAGATCGACCGGCTTCTGGACCGCGGCACATCGTTGCTTGTGCTGAGCGGCAACACCTGCTGGTGGCACATCGATGTCGAGGGGCCGAATCTGTCGGTTCGCAAGGAACCCGGAAAACGGGATTTGTGGCATCTGAAGGGCCTGGCGGAGGAACAGACCTTCGTCTCGTCCTTTCGCTTCGCCGGATACGCGATGGAGCGCGCGATACAGAAGCCGCGTCTCGCCCCGCGCCTCGCGCATCTGTCCAGGGCGGAAATTCATCAGGCCGGTGCCATCACCGTGAAGGCGCCGGACCACCCACTCTTCGCCGGGGTGACGCTGAAGGACGGATGCACCTTCGGCGAGGACGTGCCGGTGGTCTATCGGGAATTGGATGGGGTTCCGCTCAAGCCCGACGGAAGCGTCGACCGCCGTCCGTATATGGCCAAGAACGTCAGTCCCCGCATCCTTGCGACTGGCCTGGCGATCTCGGGCACAAACCTTCGAACTGTAGGCCTGGTCGTTGAGGCGGATGTTCGCAACGCATACGTGCTTCACATGGGGTCTATTGGGTGGGCTCGCGGCGTTTGGCGAAAAGATGAGGAAGTGACCAGAGTCGTTCTGAACGCTTACGAGCATTGCCGCGCAAGAGCGCCGCAGAGGCAGCCGCAAAAGGTCACAAATCACGACGATATCTATGATCGCCGCACAGCAAAAACGCTGCCTTGAATTGCGAATTGGTGCGGAACGCGTGAAATGACGGAGACCAGCGAGCGTCGCATCGCGTTCGCCTGAATCAGCTTAGGAACCCGCGAAGCCGCGGTTCGAATGGCCGAGAATGGATTGGGGCAAGGCTCAGACCCCCAAAACGTCGAAGGGCCGCTCGTGGGAGCGGCCCTTCCACTGTCAGCTGCGGCCCCGAAGGGAACCGCCGAAGTCTGGCTTAAGCCACCCGGACCCCGCCAGAGGCATCGATCCAGGTCGCGGCACCCTTCAGCCGCAGGTCATGACAATGAGACACTGGATCACCTCCTTTCGAATGTTGTTGCGCGCCGGGAATATAAGGCGCGTCGCCGGCGGTTTCAAACCCCTTCGGAACCCGGGGAACAAAATGTCCCGCCGCTGCTTCTAGCCAGAGCAAAACTCTGCGTCCGCAGCTCAGGAGAAGTAGTCATGGCCACGCGCAAAACCGCACGCAAATCCTCAAGCCGCAGCCGTGCACCGAAGGATGCTATCGCGCTGCTGAAAGCCGACCACAAGGAAGTGAAAACCATGGTGGAGCAGTTCAACAGTTCGCGTTCGGATTCCAAGAAGGGACAATTGGCGCAGCAGATCTGCGCGGCCCTCACTGTGCACGCGGAGATCGAGGAAGAGATTTTCTACCCTGCGGCCCGCGAGGCGCTGAAGAAGGACGGCGAG
>DASXGS010000323.1:0-1816 GCA_036488975.1 Rhizomicrobium sp.
GTGGTGGTGACGGGTGCCGCACGCGCAGAATACGGCGCCGACGGCAAGCTGATCGCGCACAACAGCTTTTACATCTTCGGGTACGGCGGCGCACCGCTGGCGCGCTATGACAAATTCCATCTCGTCCCCTTTGGCGAATACGTGTCTTTCCCCCAGACATTGCACACGCTCGGCATCGACCGGCTGGTGAACCAGCCGGGCAGCTTCGCGAGCGGTGATGGCCCGCGCACTTACAATGTGCCCGGCGCGCCGCCGGTGGGCCCGCTGATCTGCTACGAGATCCTGTTTCCGGCCGGGGTGGTCGGCGAGCGCCGGCCCGGCTGGCTCGTGAATGTTACAGACGATTCCTGGTTCGGACCTGCATCGTCCAGCGGTCCGTATCAGCATTTTCTCGTGGCGCGCGTGCGCGCGATCGAAGAAGGGTTGCCGGTTGCGCGTGCCGCAAACACCGGGATTTCCGCGGTCATCGATCCGCTTGGTCGTGTGATCGCGCAGCTGGGCGTCGACAATGCCGGCGTTGTGGATGCGCCGCTGCCGAAAGCGCTGCCGCCAACCATCTACGGCAGGCTGCACGATCTCGTATTCTGGCTCATGCTCGGGTTGTGTGCGGTTGCAGGAATTGTGCTGGAGCGGCGAACCCGCGCGAACCGGTGATTCACACAGCGGCACCCCTGGCGCGCAGCATCTCCCGCGTTTTGGCCAGAGTCTCGCACACGCCCTGCTGCAGCCGCCCGACTGTAATCACGGATTGGACGCAGCCGGCATACTCACCGGCAAAGGCCCCGCGCACGGCAATCACCGCAACCACATCCACCATCACGGGTTCACCGTTCGGTTTGGTGAATTTCACCTTGGTGCCTCCATGTCCGGACAGCACCCCGGTAATGCGCACGAGATAGTTGCGCGTTTCGAGCGGCAGCAGGCCGGCATTGCGCAGCCGCTGATCGAGATGCCCCGGGCCATCGTTGTAGGCGGCGAACATTTGTGGATAGCCGTACTTCCCGCGCAGCCACTTCAGATAGGCGGAGCCTGCCACGATGTTGTCTGTCGGATCGTATGGATTGGCGCCAAGACCATATTGCGCGCGCATATCCGCATAAGTGGAGGGCATCAGCTGCATCAGCCCCATTGCGCCCTTGCTCGATTTGATCGGCTGGTTCTCGCCCATCATGGTGCGGCCGCCGCTTTCCACCTGCATCACCGCGCGTATCCAGCTGGCCGGTACGTTGAAGCGCTTCGATACGGCGGCGATGTTTGCATTCCAGCGATTCATCAGCTGCGCAAAGCTCATCCGCCGCTCCAGCTGGAAGGTTGACGGTAAGTGCGCGGCCACAAGCTTCGACGCGGCGCGCGTCGGGGGCGCCTTGCTGGCGGCAAAGGTATCGCTGGGCGACAGCGCCAGCACGCAGGCAGCAGCCACCGCCCACGCAGCTATGCGGTTCGAGGGGCTCATCCGAGCAGATATAGCGCAACAGCTTGCAGAAGACAGAGAGCGGCGGCGGGTGCCCGCTACTGCGGCAGCACGTACACCGTGATGCTCTGCCCCCGCACCGAATCGTTCAGTGCGCCACCAGACCAGGCGAGGTTCGACAGATGCTGGATTGTGTTGCTGGCGGTCAGCTGGTAGCGCTTCGCGCTTCCCGAGGCGTTCGCGTGGGCGAGCGTCAGTGACACTGGCGTCCCGCTCGCGACCTTGTTGATCACCATGACGGTGAGTGCGCCGTCGCCCGAGCGCACCGCGGCAAAGGCGGAAAGATTGTCGGGGTTCGGCGCGGTTGTGGAAACACTCACATCCCCGAAGGCCGATTTCGCCCCA
>DASXGS010000326.1:0-5155 GCA_036488975.1 Rhizomicrobium sp.
TCGCCCCCGCCGGATGTCTGCAAGACGCGGCCCTTCGGCTACTACGACAACATCACGCGCACGCATGCGAAAGGTGTTGAGATTGAGGCGACGGCGCGCGTCGGCGAAACCGTGAGCCTCAACGGCGCCTTCACGGACATGCGGGCGGAAGATCTGACCACTGGCCTCGACCTTCAGCGCCGCCCCCGCATCACCGCAAGCGGCACGGTCGTTTGGACACCCGCAGCGGAGTGGTCTGCGGGCGCAACAATCATCTATGTGGGACGGCGGTTCGATGCTCCGGGCGAAATTCACCCGCTCGCAGCTGACACCACCGTGAGCCTGTTTGGGTCGCATCGGCTGACCGACGCGATCGAACTGTTCGCGCGAATCGAAAACCTGTTCGACGCCCGTTATGAACCGGTATTCGGCTACGGCGCGCCAGGACGCGCCGCCTATGGCGGAATCAGGATGAGCCTTGAATAGACGGACCGCCTCGCCCGCAGCGGAGCAAAACCCTATAGGAGACCAACGGCCGCGAGCTTCGCCTTCAGCGCTTCGCGGTCGAACGGCTTCTGCACATATTCATTGGCGCCAGCCTCCAGCGCTTCGGAAATCTGCGACACGTCGTGATCCGTCGTGCAGAACAGCACGACCGGCCGCTTGCCTTCCCGCTCCCGCCGCAGCTTGCGCAAAAACTCCATGCCGCCGCCCGTTCTCGGGAGGTCGAAATCGAGGAGAATCAATTCCGGCATATTGGCGCGGCAATATTCGAGAGCAGCGTCGCCGTCCTCGGCCTCCGCCGCGTCGAATTGCAAATCTTCCAGAATGGCGCGCGCCACTTTGCGCATCACGCGGCTATCATCGATCACAAGACAACGGTTCACGGGCCGGCACTCCCCTTGGCTTTCGATATAGTAGGAAGAGGCGGTAAACGGCCGCTGAACGAGCGGCCTTCCGGTTAACTCAACCCGCCACCAGTTCAATTTCATTTTCGCGGACCGTCAGCGTCAGTCCAGCGTTCAATGCCCGTGCAAGCTTGTGCGTAAGATAAGGCTGAACGCTGCGGCCATCGAGCGGGCCATTGGGCTCGCCGCAAAGAGCACGTTCCACCTCTTCCAGCACACGGGCGCCCTGCCCCTGCGCCAGCACCTTGAAAGCCGGTGCTGCACCGTCGCTGGCTGTTGCCACATGGATCTTGCCACCGCGTGGCAGGCTGTCGGCCGCGAGCAGGGTCGCGTTCATGAGCAGCTTCGCCCAATCCTTGGGCCAGTTCACGCTGGCGGCCTGCCAATCCACTTGTACCTTGCCATCCTTCAGCAAGCCGCCAACCATGCGGCCAACCTCATTCAAATCGAACTCGGCGCCGGCCGAGCCCGCGGCACCAAAGGCGATGCGGGCGAACTGCAGCCGCGCCGCAGCCTGCGCCGCGCTGGTCGAGATGAGCTTCAGCGCGTCCGCTCGCATACCGGCATCGCGCTCGTCGTCCAGCACTTCGAGGCCGTTCATCACCGCACCGACCGGGCTCACGAGGTCATGGCACACCCGCGAGACCAACAGTCCGGCAAACTCCAGATCGTTCATGAAAAGCGCACTCTCGGTATGGTTTTTCCTTGGTAACTGTGCGAAGCGCCGCTTAAGGAACAATTAAACTACACTCTCCCCTCAGCACATCCCTCTTCGAAGATGGTTTTCCGATGACAGACGCCGCACCCTCGCCCTTTGCCCGGCAGCTCGCCGAAATTGCTTGGCGTGCCGGCGAAATCCTCCTTTCGCACTATGCCGCGGGCGTGGAAGCGCGACGGAAAGATGACCAGTCGCCGGTGACAGCGGCCGATGAAGAAGCCGAACGGTTCATCCTCGCAGAACTGCACGAAGTTACATCGGGGGTCGCAGTTATCGCTGAGGAAGAAGTATCCGCTGGCCACGCGCCGGAGATCGGATCGCGATTTTTTCTGGTCGACCCGCTGGACGGCACCAAGGAGTTTCTCAGCCGCAACGGCGAGTTTACAGTGAACATTGCGGAGATCGAGAACGGCCGCCCTATGCGCGGCGTGGTACACATCCCGGCAAAGAATCGATTGTTTCTGGGCGAGCGCGCCAGCGGGGCATTCGCCATCGACACGCAACCGGGAATGTTGCCGGACTTCTCAGGTCTGCGGCGGATCGCGGCGCGGCCTGCACCGGCGGACGGCCTCGTCGCGGTTGCGAGCCGTAGCCACCGCGATTACCACACCGAAGATTACCTCAAGAATTTTGCGGTGAAAGATTTCGTGTCTGCCGGATCGTCCCTCAAATTCTGTCTCGTCGCCGCAGGGGAAGCCGACATCTATCCGAGGCTCGGCCGCACCATGGAGTGGGATACGGCGGCGGGCCACGCGGTGCTCGACGCGGCCGGCGGTAGCGTGACCACCATCGACGGTCGGCCATTCACCTACGGCAAAGTGGAAGAGAAATTCGCCAATCCATTTTTTGTCGCCCGCGGTCGCCCGGCTGTAGCTGCACGGGACTGATTCAGCCTTTCGTACGTCAATTGTTGGAGAAAGCGCAGCGCGTGCAGTCATTCAAGGAGCCGGGCGGAACTTCCGGAACACGTCCTTTTGGCTAACGTTCTCGGGTTCGAAAGAGACGGCGAATGGCCAAGCCCAAGGTTCCGGACGATCTTGTCAAACCGCAAGAAAAGGCGAGCTACTGCCGCCGCAAGGCGGTGGAGTTGCTCAATGCCGCCAGCGCCGCACACGATGCCGAGAACAAGCTCGCGCTACTCGACCTATCCGAGCAGTGGATGATGCTGGCGTTGTTTTATGAAAAGAAAGGCGGCAATAGGTGACGCCCTATTCCGTGTACGTCGCACCGAGCCAGAACATGCGCGGCTGTCCATACGATATGATTTCCCCCAGCGTGGCGTCGGTGGTGGCGGCGGTCGCGACATTCGCATCGGTTACGTTGTCCACCGCAGCGTAAATCGCGAGCTCCTCCATCAGGCGATATGTCGTGCGCGCATCCAGCACGAACGCGGCGCCGAGGCGCACGGTGTTACGGTCATCCTCGAACCGCATGCCTTCCCAATGCAGCTGGGTTTCAAGCGAAAGACGCGAGAGTGGCTGCCACGTCGCGCCGCCGGTGATTGTGCTGCGCGGCGCCTGAGCTGGACGCAGGCCGTCGAGCTGTCCGGACATGAACTGCGCGCCGGTATAGGCGATCGCCGCTGAGAGGTTGAGGTTGTCGGTAAGGGTTTCCGTCAGCTGCCCTTCGAAACCAAAGGCGTTCACGTTCCCAGCGTTCTGCCGCTGGCGCAAGGTGCCGCACGGCACCGGTCCGCAGAACACCTGCCCGATGGTGACGTTGGCGATCGCATTGTGGAGCTGGTTGAAGAACAGCGTCGCGTCCCATTTGAACGATTCCCAGCCACCGCCCCAGCCGATTTCCCCCCCGTACAATTTCTCTGGCCTGAGCGCGGCATTCGCTTGTGTCACGTCATTGCCGACGCGGAACGGACGATAGAGTTCGTTCAAGCTTGGCACGCGAAACCCGACATAGCCCGCCATGCGCAAATACTCGCCGTCGTTGAAATTGCGCCGAATACCGCCGCGTGCCGTTGGCACAATTCCGTCGCGGCCCTGGTAATCCTGCAGGTTGGTCACGGAATCCGTTGCGCGTACCGTTTCAACCAGATGCCCCTGGGAGGTGCCCCAGTAGTCGCCACGCACCCCCAGCGTGAGGAGCCACTGACTCATGTCGATGGCGCCTTCGCCATAAAGACCGCCCACGATCGAGCGCCCACCCGAACGCCGATTCATCAGGAATTCGGCGCCGTCGAAACGGAACAGCTCGCGCGATTCGCCGCTGTCGTCGCGTAGGTCCGCGCCCGCTTCCCATTTGAAGGCGCCGCTCTGGCCCAGGAGCGCCGCATTGAAGCCAATGCCCAGCGCAGGAGTCGCGTACTGGTCGTTCGCCGGCGTGGTTCCCGTGCGGCCTGGCGCGACCGACACGGAAGTATTGGCGAATGCGCTGCGGACCGCCCATCCCTGCACACGCCAGCCGATGGCGGCTTCACCTGGCTCCTCCGCAAAAGTGAGGCTGCCGGTCAGTCCGTGCGCGGAGGAATGTGCGCCGATGATGCCGGCGCCACGGCCCTCATCGTAATAGCCGAGCCGTGCCGAGGTGAGCACACCGCCCACCTCCGTTTGCGCGCGCAACGAGGCCGAGCCGCCATCGAACCATACGTGATTGTCTGCCGGTCCACGATCCGGCTGCTGTACCGGTATCCAGCCATCGGTGCGCTCGCCGGAAGCGCTGGCAAAAAGGTCGAGCCCACCAAGGCTCTCGCCGCGCGACGCGCCACCGCGCACGGAGCCCAGCGATCCTGCCTGCATATCGGCGATGCCTTCGCCGGGCCCCCGCTCGGTGAGCGATATCGTGCCGGTGAGCGCGCCCGCACCGTACGGGCCTGCGCCGGCGCCACGCATGATCTCCGCGCCGCCGATGTCTTCATAGGGCAGCGCAGTCCAGATCACCCATCCGCCAAATGGATCGTTCATGGGTACGCCATCGAGCAGCACCAGCGCCCGGCCCGCGCCCGACGGCGCGATGTCGCGCAACGAGACCCCCTGCGTCGTCGCGTTGGCGCTGATGCTGTTTGTGCGCCGAAACAGCGAAAGCCCCGGCACCTGCTCAAGTGCATCGTCAAGCCGATCGGACGTCGAGAGCTGCTGCGCGTCCAGCGTGACGGTAGAGAAGGCAGGGCTGCCGACTGCTTCCGGCAGCTTAGTACCCGTGACCACGACTTGCTCGACCGCATCCTGCGCGCGCGCTAACCCCATCCCGCACAAAAGCGCCGTCGCGCACGCACATGTGCGCCATGCCTGATCTCCGTTCAGTGTCATTTCCTCCCCTCCGCTGAAACACTGTACAGGATTTCGCGGAGGCGTATGTCAATGATAACGTCGGGCCATCCGGGGAGGATTACATGAAATCCATTCTGTTTGCGGCATTGGCATCAGTCGGCGTTGTCAGCATGTCGGTTGCAGCACCAACGCCGTCCTACATTGCGGCGGCCGTCGCCGACAAAGCGCGACCGGCGGAAGATGTGGCGCGCGATTCCGACCGCAAACCTGCCGAGATGCTGATATTCGCCGGCATCAAGCCGGGTGACGCGGTGGTCGATGTCATGCCG
>DASXGS010000110.1:0-3204 GCA_036488975.1 Rhizomicrobium sp.
GAAAGCCTTGGGCTGGCGCCCGATGTGTTGAAGGCAGTCGCGCAAAGCGGCTACACCACTCCCACCCCAATCCAGGCGCAGGGTATCCCGGTCGTTCTGCAGCGCCGCGACATTATCGGCATCGCCCAGACCGGCACCGGCAAAACCGCCTCCTTCACCCTTCCGATGATCGAGCTGCTTGCCCGCGGCAAGGCCAAGGCGCGCATGCCGCGCTCGCTCATCCTCGAGCCCACCCGCGAACTCGCCGCGCAAGTTGCTGAAAGCTTCGAGCGCTACGGCAAGTACAACAAGCTGAACATGGCGCTGCTAATCGGCGGCACCTCGTTCGACGACCAGGACAAGAAGCTCGATCGCGGCGTTGACGTGCTGATCGCCACGCCGGGCCGCCTGCTCGATCATTTCGAGCGCGGCAAGCTGATGCTGAGCCAGGTGCAAATCCTCGTGGTCGACGAAGCCGACCGCATGCTGGACATGGGCTTCATCCCGGATGTCGAGCGCATCTGCAAGCTCATCCCGTTCACGCGGCAGACACTGTTCTATTCGGCGACGATGCCACCGGAGATCCGGCGCCTCACCGAGCAGTTCCTGCACACGCCCGTGCGCGTGGAAGTGACGCGCCCCGCCACCACCGCCGAGAACATCGTGCAGGAAGCCGTCGATGTGCCGGCAAACGACTGGGCCAAGCGCGAAGCGCTGCGCCGCCTCATCCGCGACAGCCACGCCAAGAACGCGATCGTGTTCTGCAACCGCAAGCGCGACGTGGACGTGGTGGCGAAATCGCTGCAGAAGCACGGCTTCAACGCCGCGCCGCTGCATGGCGATCTCGACCAGTCCGTCCGTACACGGACATTGGACGGTTTCCGCAGCGGCGCCGTGCAGTTCCTGGTGGCGAGCGACGTGGCGGCGCGCGGGCTGGACATTCCCGCGGTGTCGCACATCTTCAATTTCGACGTGCCCTATCACGCCGACGATTACGTCCACCGCATCGGCCGCACCGGGCGCGCCGGCCGCTCCGGCCACACCTACATGCTGGTGACGCCGCGCGACGCGAAATACATGGATGCGATCGAACGGCTGGTCGGCAAGCCGATACCCCGCCACCTGCTGGAAGGTCTGGCGGATGCGGTCCGCGCGCAGCCTGCGCGCGAGAACCATCATCGCGACGGCAATCGCAGCCGCCGCGGCGGTTCGCATCGCGAGCATGGCCATTCGCGTGGCCACCACGGCGCGCCGAAGCCGGCAGCACAGCAGGACGTGAAACCCGCAGCCGTCGAATCGACCAAAGCGGAACACAAACCGACGCCAGAGCGGCACACGCATGCGCCGACGCCTGTAAAAAAGCAGGCGAAAGCGCGGCCGCCTATGCCGGAGTCCGAGCGCAAGCCGGACGCGGATCAGCTGCCCGCATTCCTGCTGCGGCCGGTGCTGCCCAAGGGCGAAAAATCATCGCCGGGCCCGCGCAGGAAGACTCCGGTCACCATCTGAAGAGCGATGCCGTGGACAAGGTCTTCGGCATCGGTTTTCAAAAGACCGGCACGTCTTCGCTGGCCGCGGCTTTGGAAATCCTCGGCTACCGCACCAACCACGGCGTCTTCATCAACCATCCGGAGAAGCGCCGCAGCCTGCACATCGCGCCGCCGCTGACGACCGAAAAGGTGGCTGCCCAGGCGCTGCCGCTCATCGCAGAATACGATGCGCTGACAGACAATCCGTGGCCCCTGCTCTATCGCGAGCTGGATGCGGCGTATCCCGGTTCGAAATTCGTTCTCACAGTCCGCGATCCGCAAAACTGGATTGCCAGTCTTGTGCAGCATTTCGACGATCGCGAGAGCGATGTGCTGGAATGGATCTACGGCTGCCGTTCCGTGCGCGGCAACGAAGCGCGCTGCCTCGAAGTGTACGCGTCACACAACGCCGCCGTGCGCGCCTACTTCGCCAACCGTCCCGCAGCACTGCTGGAATTGAGCTTCGATAGCCCCCGGAGCTGGAACGCGCTCTGCGACTTCCTCGGCAAACCCACGCCCGCAAAACCATTCCCGCACGCGAACACCGCCGCCGAACGCGCCCGCAAACAATCGGGCTTCTGGCGGAAACTGAAAAATGCAGTCCGCGCCGGCACCTGATCCACCCGCACGTTCAGCGAGTGATCGCCAGCATGATCGCGCCATCCGTTGTCAGACCAGTGGTCGCCGCACGCTCCAGCAATGCATCCAACTCGTCCCGGAAAGGCGTTGTGGTATCCAATCCGTCGAGTTGCGACGCGTATTTCTCGCCGGCGTCCGCCAACGTTTCACCCCGCAAAAGCAGCCGGTGACAGATTTCGACAGTGCAATCGGTGTCGCCGAGCGTATCCACAAAGTCACCGGCGGTCAGCGGGCCGTTGTTCACGCCGCCCTTCTTCCGATCCACCCGTTTCATCCAGCGCTCAAGCTCGGCTTTGCTGCGCTGGGAGGGGATTGTTTCGTCGTACCAGGGATCGATCGCGAACACGCCGCGCCGACCGACGCGCAACGCCTCAGCAAGCGCGCTGCGCAAGGATGGCAGATGGTGAGCAACCAGTGCCATCGACACGCAATCGAAGCTCCCATCTTCGAACGGCAGGCGGTCCGCTTCCGCGCAGCGCACGTCGAGCCCCGCCTCGCGACAGACGCTCACGCGATCCTCACGGACGTCGATGCCGGTCGCGGCGATTCCCCTCGCCGCGGCACGCCCGAGGAATGCGCCCTGGCCACAGCCAACGTCCAAAACGGACCGCGGCCGCAGCGCGAAGATCATCTCTTCAAACTTCGGCCGGTACACATCGATCGGGTGCGGCATGGCTAACGCTTGATTTGCCCATCCAGCATCTTCTGGAGTTTCTCGCCATAGGGCGGGCGCAAGGGCGCCGTCACGTCCATCTTGGCCTGCTGGAACACCGCCCTGGCATGGCTGAAGCTGCGGAAGCCGTCGATGCCGTGATATGCGCCCATGCCGGAGGGCCCGATACCGCCGAACGGCAAATCCTCCATCGACACATGCATCACCACGTCGTTCACGGTTACGCCGCCGCTGGTGGTGCGCGCCACCACACGTTTCTGCTCCTCCGCGTTGCCACCGAAATAGTACAAGCCCAGCGGCCGCGGATGCCCGTTCACATATTCAATGGCTTCATCCACTGCCGCGTACGTCTTTACCGGCATGATGGGGCCGAAGATTTCATCCTTC
>DASXGS010000393.1:0-4802 GCA_036488975.1 Rhizomicrobium sp.
GGTCATTTCACTGCGCATGAAAGACGGCGCGCCTTACAAAACCGACGGCGGCAACGTGATCTACGATTGCGCGCTGGGCAGCATTGGCGATGCCGCCGCGCTCGCCACAGCGCTGAAGGCAATTGTGGGCGTGGTGGAGCATGGCCTGTTCATTGGGCTTGCCAGCACGCTGGTGATTGCGCACACCGCAGAGGCCATCGAGCTGATCGAGCGAAAGTCTCATGCCGGAGTTTGATTTCGACCTGTTCGTGATCGGCGGCGGTTCGGGCGGCGTACGCGCGAGCCGCATGGCCGCGATGGCAGGAAAGCGCGTGGCGATCGCGGAAGAGTACCAGTTCGGGGGCACCTGCGTGATCCGCGGCTGCATTCCGAAGAAGCTGTTCGTCTACGCCGCGCAATATGGCGAGGATTTCGAAGATGCCGCCGGATTCGGCTGGACCGTGCCGGAACGGCATTTCGACTGGACCATGCTCGTCGCCAATAAGGACAAGGAGATCGCGCGGCTCTCCGACCTGTACGTAGAGAATGTGAAGAAGGCGGGCGTGGAAATCATCTATGACCGCGCCGAACTCCTGGATGCGCACACCGTTCGGCTGAAAAGCGGCCGGCGCGTCACGGCTGAGAACATCCTCATCGCGACCGGCGGCCGGCCCTCGCACGACGGCCTGGAGATACCGGGTGTCGAGCACTGCATCTCCTCCAACGAGGCGTTCTATCTCAAGAAGCTGCCGCGGCGGATCATCGTGGTGGGCGGCGGCTACATCGCGGTGGAGTTCGCGCACATTTTCCATGGGCTGGGCTGCGACACCACGCTCGTCTATCGCGGGCCCAAAGTGCTGCGCGGCTTCGACGAGGATATGCGCGATTGCCTGACGGCGGAAATGCAGCGCAACGGCCTGCGCGTGGTCTGCAATCGCAATTTCAAGCGCATCGACAAGCGCGGCGAGGAACTGTTCGCCTTCACCGACCACAGCGAGGTCATCGAAACCGATGCCGTGATGCTGGCGATCGGCCGCCACCCCAACACCGACGGGCTGGGGCTCGAAAAAGCGGGCGTGGAGCTGGGCAAGAAGGGCGAGGTACATGTCGACCAGTATTCCCGCAGCAGCGTGTCGAACATCTTCGCGATCGGCGATGTGACCAACCGGCTGCAGCTCACCCCGGTCGCCATCCACGACGCCATGTGCTTCGCGCGCACGGTGTTCGAGGGAAAACCCACGCCGGTCGATCACCATCTGGTGCCGACCGCGGTGTTCAGCCGGCCGGAAATCGCCAGCGTCGGCCTCACCGAAGAAAGGGCGCTTGAGGCGGGCCACGCCATCGATGTCTACAAATCGACCTTCAGGCCGCTCAAACACACGCTGTCGGGCCGCAACACGCGCTCGCAGTTCAAACTGGTGGTGGATGCGAACACGGATCGCGTGCTCGGTTGTCACATTTTCGGCTTCGATGCCGCGGAGATCATTCAAATTGTCGCGGTGGCGTTAAAGATGGGTGCAACAAAGGCGCAATTCGACGCGACGGTCGCATTGCATCCAACTGCGGCCGAGGAACTGGTAACGATGCGCACGAAGAGCTACTCGAAGGAACTCGACGCCGGCTGATAAGAGTTCCCGCGGGAACATTTGACTCGGTTTGCACTTTTCTGTTCCACGGCGATGCCTTTTTTTTGACAATAGGCGATTATAGAATCACAATTGACCGAGCCATGACGCTATCGTCTCCTTCGCGTGCGCTTGCGGCGAACAACTGCCGGGACGAATTGAAGCGCCCGGAAACGGCGCGCGACTATCTGGCCAGCATCTTCGACTGTTCGAACGACGCGATTATCGCCAAGCGCCTGGATGGCCGCATCACGGCATGGAACACCGCCGCGGAGCGGATGTTCGGTTACGCCGCGTCCGAGATTATCGGAAAGCCGGTCACCACCCTGTTTCCGCCCGATCTTCTTCCGGAAGAGAGCGAGATCATGGCCCGCATCGTCACGGGCAGAACAACCCGCACCTTCGAGACCCGGCGCGTGCGGAAAGACGGAAGGGAAATTCAGGTTTCCATTACCGTATCGCCCATCCGCAACGCGGCGGGAGAAATCATCGGCGCTTCCAAGATCGTTCGCGACCTTACCGATCGAAAAGCAGCGGAAGAGCGCTTCAGCAATATGCAGGCTGAACTCATTCACCTGGCGCGGTGGAACACGATGGGAATGATGGCGTCGTCGCTCGCACACGAACTGAATCAGCCGCTCGCGGCGATGACAAATTATCTGAGCGCGCTGCGCCGCGTGCTCGCCGCGCAGCCCCAGAATCACAAGCTGCTGGGCGAGTTGGTGGAAAAGTCCGTGCAACAGGGGCAAAGGGCCGCCACCATCGTGCAGCATGTCCGCGAATTGGTCGCGAAAGGAAAATCCACGCGCCTGCCGGAAAGCCTTGCCGGCGTCGTCCGCGAGGCGCTGCAGATCGTGTCGGTGGCGATCCGCCAATCAGGCGTCGAGATCAAGTTCGAGGCGGAGAACAACCTTCCGCCGATCGAGATCGACCGCGTGCAGATTCAGCAGGTGGTCATCAATCTGGTGCGCAATGCTGCGGAAGCAATGGCCAAGGAGCCGGAGCGCCGGTTGAACGTCCGCGTTGTGCGCGAGGGAAGCAACCTTCGGACGGATGTCGCCGACACTGGACCTGGCTTACCGAAAGAAGTCGCGGATCACCTGTTCGAAGCTTTTGTCACCACGAAATCGACCGGGATGGGACTTGGACTTTCGATCTGTCATCAGATTGTGACGGCGCATGGCGGCGCACTCACCGCACGCCCCAACAAGCCGCATGGCACGGTGTTTACCTTCATCCTACCGCTCGAGCCGCACGGCATGTGACGCACCGGCGGCGTTTCACACGGCCGTGATCGCGAGACGAAGGCGGTTGCGTTAGGATTGTCGCCGCTTTCGAGGGGCGAATGCGGATGGCCGGCAAATACTCCAACCTGCAAGCAGTTCTGTTCGGGGGCCTGACAGCAGGCACCGTCGATATCGCGGCGGCATCACTGATATTCTGGCGCCATCCGATCTTCATTCTCCATTCCGTGGCCAGCGGATTGTTCGGGCACGCCTCGTTTGTCGGTGGCATGTCAACCGCGATCGCCGGAATGTTGCTGCAATGGGCCATGTCGCTGATCATTGCGGCGATCTACGTGCTGGCAAGTGCGTGGCTTCCGGCGCTCCGCCGGATGTGGATTGCCGGCGGATTGGCTTACGGGGCGGCTATCTTTTTCGTCATGAACTATGTCGTGGTGCCGCTTTCCGCCGTTCACCGCGTACCTCATTTCTCGCCGCGCATGTTTGCCGAGAATATGCTTGCGATGTTGCTGTTTGGCCTGATCCTCGCTTACTTCGCGCGCAGGCCGAAGATCGCGAACGAAACCCGGCGGCCCGCAACAGCGCCGGCTTAGCGACGATCTCCGGCCGCACTGGCGGCGCCGGGCCGCGTCCCCTATATCTCCGTCAAAGCGAGGAGATTTGCGTTCGTGGCGCAACCCTGGAGCCCATCGAGCTGGCGTTCGAGACCGGTTAGCCAGATGCCGGAATACCCGGATCCGGCGGCTTTGGCCGCGGTCGAAACGCGCCTGAAGACGCACCCGCCTCTGGTGTTCGCGGGCGAAGCGCGCAACCTCATGGCGGGGCTGGCGCAAGTGTGCGACGGCAAGGCCTTCCTGCTGCAGGGCGGCGACTGCGCCGAAAGCTTCGCGGAATTCCACCCCGACAACATCCGCGACTCCTTCCGCGTGCTGCTGCAGATGTCGGTGATCCTGACCTTCGGCGCCGCTATGCCGATCGTAAAGGTGGGACGGATCGCGGGGCAGTTCGCCAAGCCGCGCACCGAGGAAACCGAGACGCGCGGCGATATCACCCTGCCCTCCTATCGCGGCGACAACATCAACGGCATCGATTTCAACCAAGAGAGTCGCACGCCCGATCCCGGTCGCCTCATGCAGGGCTATGCACAGAGTGCGGCTACGTTGAACCTGCTGCGCGCGTTCGCCAGCGGCGGCTATGCCGATCTGCACAATGTGCATCGCTGGACACTGGGATTCATCGCAGGATCGCCGGCGGGCGAGCGTTACAAGGCATTGGCCGAGCGCATCAGCGAAACCCTGGAGTTCATGGGGGCTTGCGGCATTACGCCTGACTCCACGCCGCAGCTGCGCACTACCGATGTGTACACCAGCCACGAAGCGCTGTTCCTCAACTACGAGCAGGCGCTGACGCGTATCGATTCCACCAGCGGCGATTGGTACGACACGTCTGCCCATTTTGTGTGGATCGGCGACCGCACGCGCGATCCGGCGGGCGCGCATGTCGAGTTCTGCCGCGGCATCAAAAATCCGCTGGGGTTGAAATGCGGCCCGTCGCTGACGGAAAGCGATTTGCTCAAACTGCTCTCGATGCTGAATCCGGAGAATAAGGCCGGGCGCATGACACTGATCTGCCGCTTTGGGGCGGACAAGGTTTCCGAAAAACTGCCACGGCTCGTCCGTGCGGTGACACGGGAAGGCGCAAAAGTCGTGTGGTCGTGCGATCCCATGCACGGCAACACCATCAAGTCGCAGGCCGGGATCAAGACGCGCTCGTTCGACCGCATCCTGAAAGAGGTGAAGGCGTTCTTCGATATCCACCGGGCGGAGGGCACACATGCCGGCGGTGTGCATTTCGAAATGACCGGACAGAATGTCACTGAATGTCTGGGCGGGGCACAAGCGATTTCCGAGGAAGACCTGGTGCATCGCTACCACACGCACTGCGATCCGCGGCT
>DASXGS010000414.1:0-21042 GCA_036488975.1 Rhizomicrobium sp.
TTCCAGGGGAGGCGGGGCCGCTTCGGCTGAGACAACAGCGGCGACAGTGGCCAAGCCGACCACACAACAGAATAGGCGCATGACATTCCCCAGCACACTCGACTGGTGGTCAGTAACACAGAGTAAATCGGCGGAGAAGCGCGAATAATCGGTCCATATAACAGGTCCAAGGAGCGACACTTCGGTTCAGCTGCGCTGAAACGGGTACTTTTCACCCGTGGTGCGCAGCAGGGAAAGGACGTTCATGGATTCCATTCTTAGCCGAACTGGTCTAGCGTGCCGCGCAGGCCGTGAATCTTCCGATGTTTTTTGTCGTCAAAAACGTACTGACTCCCGCCGAGGTCGATCAGATTCGGCAGATTGCACGTTCGGTTCGCTTTATCGAGGGCCGCGCGTCCAACCCACACAACCTCGCCAAAGATAACCTGCAGGTGGACACCACGCAGCCGGACGCCCTGCGCGCCTCGAACATCGCGGGTGCTGCAATTGCGCGAAACGAAGACATCAAGAACTTCGTCTTTCCGAAGCGCATCGCCTCGCCACTGCTCGCGCGCTACGAGCCGGGAATGAAATACGGCACACACGCCGATTCGCCGTTCATTCCGTTACCGGCAGGGCCTTTGCGCTCCGATGTGTCTGGCACGTTGTGGATCGCCGACCCATCCGCGTATGAGGGCGGCGAACTCAGGATCCATCTCGGCAGCGAGTCCGTGACCATCAAGGGTGAGCCTGGTTCGATGGTGGTGTATCCCTCAACCACGTTGCACGAAGTGACGCCCGTTACCCGCGGGCAGCGCCTTGTGCTC
Source organism: Rhizomicrobium sp. (assembly GCA_036488975.1). GTDB lineage: Bacteria > Pseudomonadota > Alphaproteobacteria > Micropepsales > Micropepsaceae > Rhizomicrobium. The sequence continues at coordinate 807 of DASXGS010000414.1, forward strand.
ATCACTTTCATCGAGAGCGTGATTTCCGATCAGGTGGAACGCGAACTGCTCTGGCAGCTTACTGAAATTCACGCCCTTGAAGGACTCAAGATGGATTGGGAGAACCGCACCCGCCTGCAATACGTCATCGCAAGTCTGCACCGCCGCTGGGCGAGCTGAAAGCACTGCGAAATTGACATTGCCTAAGCGCAACTGGCTCGACAGAAGAGGCATGACCCGGCTACCGTGAACACAGGCAGGACCGCACCGAACACACTGCTGTGGTGGGGGACAATTATAGAGGGGAGAAGATAGGATGAGCGCGTTGGGACGGGTTCCACTGATCGGTGCACTGAGCATCGCAGCGGCAATTGTTTGCGGTCCTCAGGCCATGGCGCGTGCACCCCTGCCCGGCCAACATGGGCATTTTGGGCCTTATATGGCGCCGTTTGTGGCGACGCCCGGCACTACCTCCGGCACCTGGCAGCATTTGATCAACGCCTTTCCCGGCGCCGCTTTTCCCGACACGGCGCTTCTGCTGACCGACGGCACCGTCATGATGCACGACGGCTGCACCCGCCACTGGTTCAAACTCACGCCGGACAATACGGGCAGCTACGTCAACGGTACCTGGACGCAAACTGCGAACATGCCGGCTGCCTACCAGCCCCTTTACGTTGCATCTCAGGTCCTGCCGGATGGGCGGCTGATAGTGCAGGGTGGCGAGTACAACAGGTGCGAGGAGGCCTTCACCACTCTAGGCGCCCTGTATGACCCGGTGGCGAACCAGTGGACCGCGGTCCCGCCGCCGACGGGCTGGGCCAGTATCGGCGATGCGCAAAGCGTGGTGCTGGCCGACGGCACCTATATGGTCGCCGACTGCTGCGGCGCCACCCTGGGCACCGGGCCGGAAGCCGCGCTGGCAACCATCAACGGAACGACCGTAACCTTTACGTCAACTGGAACCGGCAAAGCGGACGACTACGACGAAGAAGGGTGGACCATCCTTCCCGATCAGACGATTCTCACCGTTGACGCCGCATTGGGGCACACGCTCAACCATTCACAGTCGGAGATCTACACGGCGGCGACCGGCGCTTGGAGCCGCACTGCCAATACAACCGCGCGCATCGAGGATCCGAGTTCGGAAGAGATCGGCCCGGCGGTCTTGATGCCCAACGGCAAAGTGCTTCAGATCGCGGGCAACTCGGACGGCTCGGCCAATGCGAGGTCCTATTCGAATATTTACGACCCGCTGGCGCGAACCTGGTCGAAAGGGCCTGTGCTGCCCAAGGTTGGAGGCGCGTTTTACAGCGCGGAGGACGCGCCGGCGGCTCTGCTCCCAAGCGGCAATATTCTCGTTCAGCTGAGTCCCGCCTACACCTGCTCCGTGAACGGCAGCCTCAGTGCCTTCTGCGCCCCCTCGCATTTTTTCGAATATAACGGAACGGGGTTTGTGCAGGTGAGCGAACCGGCTGACGCGCCGAACATCGCATCGTTCGAAGGGCGGATGCTGGTGCTTCCCACGGGCCAGATCTTGTGGTCGAGCGATACTGGGGATGTGGAAGTCTACACGCCGCGGGGGACACCGAAGGACACCTGGCGGCCGACGATCTCCAGCGCTCCCACCAAGGCGAAGCTGGGGAGCAAGAACAATGTCGTGCACGGCACGATGTTCAACGGCCTCTCGCTTGGCGCCAGCTATGGCGACGATGCGCAAATGTCCACCAACTATCCACTGGTGCGCATAACCAACAACGCAACCGGGCACGTGTGTTACGCGCGAACACACGATCACGCGACGATGGGCATTTCGGACGGCGGGACAACGTCGACCAGGTTCGACGTCCCTGCTACCTGTGAGGCTGGCGTCAGCAAGCTGCAAGTCATTGCGAATGGAATTGCCTCGGTAGTGGTGCGCATCCGCTTGTTGTGACGTTTCGCGGGATTGCTCTGGCGGCCGTGGTGCAAGGACCCGTAGCGGTCCGACCAATCCCTGCACCGGCGTTGCGGAAACATGACGTTGGTGGTAATGTGCCTTACGGTCGGCGTGCCGCCGGTCCAGAGGGGGTAATATGAAAAATGCGTTCCGCGCCGCCGGCGTGTCCTTCAGTGTCGCGCTGGGTGTTTTGCTGCTCGGGAGCAGTGCTTTTGGACACGCACCGTTGCCACGACAGCATGGCATCTCTCATGGGCTGCGCGCAGAGCCGGCGACTGTGTTTCCAACCACTGGACGATGGCAAGCGCTCAGGAATCGTTTCCCTGGCGGCAGCCCCGATACGGCGCTCTTACTGACGGACGGCACGGTATTCGTGCACGATGCCTGCACCTCAAACTGGTACAAGCTGAAGCCGAGTGGAACGGGCAGCTACGCCAATGGTGCGTGGTCTGCGGCCGGCTCTCTGCCCGCCGGTTACACGCCCCTTTATTTCGCCTCTCAAGTGCTCGCGGACGGACGCGTGATCATGAACGGTGGCGAGTACAATGCAGGCTGCGCCGAGGCATGGACGACGTTGGGCGCGCTTTACGATCCGGTGGCTGACAGCTGGACGACGGTCCTACCCCCCGTCGGCTGGGCGCAGATCGGCGATTCGCAGAGCGCGGTCCTTTCCGACGGCACGTATATGCTCGGCGATTGCTGCGACGCCGGCATGAATGCCGCACTGGCACAGATCACCGGAACGACTGTGACGTGGACAGCTACGGGTGCCGGCAAGGCAGATAGATACGATGAGGAAGGTTGGACGAACCTGCCGGATGGTCGCTTGCTCACGGTGGATGCGTGGCTGGACGGCACCACAAACCATTCGCGCGCGGAGCTTTACGTTCCGAGCACAGGCCAATGGCAGCATACCGGCAGTACCATTGGCCGGATCGAGGATCCCAGCTCGCTAGAGGTCGGTCCCGCGGTATTGATGGCGAACGGCAAGGTGTTACAGATCGGTGCCAATTTCAGCGGCACGGCGAATGCCGCCTCGCATTCCAGCATATACAACCCAGTCACTCACACATGGGAAAGAGGGCCGGTGCTCCCCAATGTTGGCGGGGCCTTTTACAGCGCCGAAGATGCGCCTGCCGCCTTGCTACCCAGCGGCAACGTGCTGGTTCAATTGAGTCCGGCCTACACGTGTCTCTCCCAGGGCTCGCCCACCCCATTCTGCTCTCCGTCCCATTTCTGGGAATATGACGGCACAAAGTTTAACCAGGTCCTCGATCCGCCCAACAACGTGGCGTCGGGCATCGCCGCCTACGAGAGTCGCATGCTGGTCCTGCCGACCGGGCAAATCTATTGGTCCAGCGACGTCGGCGACGTCGCCATCTATACACCGCAGGGTACACCCGCCGATGCTTGGCGGCCGACCATAACCAGCGTTTCGTCCACGGTAAGCCGCGGAAGCACGAACAACGTGGTTCGGGGTACGCTCTTCAATGGTCTGTCACAAGGCGCGAGCTACGGCGACGACGCGCAGATGTCGACGAACTATCCCCTGGTGCGGATCACCAATGCCGGGACCGGCCACGTGTGTTATGCGCGCACGCACGATCACTCGCGGATGGGCATTTCGACTGGCGGGGCGACCTCGACAAAATTCGATGTGCCATTGAGCTGCACAGTGGGTCAAAGCGATCTTGAGGTAGTGGCGAACGGGATTCCTTCTATGCCAGCGCGGATACAGGTGAATTAGGCGCACACGGGCTCTGGCGGCATGGCAGTTACGGCCTTTCCGTAACGAATTTGTCAGAAACTAGTAAGCCTAGGGACATTTTTGTCCCTAGCCCCTACCCGCCCCCGGATGGTATTCTCCGGCGAAGGGCAGTGGGACAGATTTGCAACAATGCGGCTTGATCAACTCGTCATCGACCGTGGACTGGTGGCGCCGGAGACCTTTGCGCGGGCCCGGCTGGTCCAGGAGGAGACCGGGGAGCGGCTCGACGCCGTGCTTACCCGGCTGGGCTTGGTAGCCGAGCAGACGCTCGCCAACACCATCGCCGATGCGACGGGCTTGGCTGTCGCCGCAACGGCCGATTTTCCGCAGGAGCCGGTCGCGGCTGAACTGATATCTACCCGCTTCCTTCGCGATGTGAAGGCCGTGCCCTTGGCCGCCACGGATTCCGAGTTGCGGGTCGCACTGATCGATCCCTTGGATCCCTACCCCATCCAGGCGCTCGGTTTCGCCGCTGAACGCAAGGTGGTGCCGATGGTGGGGCGGGCGAGCGACGTGGAAGCAGCCCTCGACCGCCTCTATGGCCACGAGCGTAGTACCGACGGCGAGGACGAAAGCGGCGCCGACGAAGCCGATGTCGAGCGCCTGAAGGACCTCGCGAGCGATGCCCCCGTGGTGCGCCTGGTGAATGGTCTGATCACGCGCGCCTCTGAATCGCGCGCATCGGATATTCACATCGAACCCACGGATGATGGCGTGAAAGTGCGCTTCCGCGTGGACGGCGCTCTGAAGGAAATCGAGACGCTGCCAGTGCATCTGAAATCGGCGTTGGTGTCGCGCATCAAGGTGATGAGCGGACTCGACATCGCGGAGCGGCGTCTGCCGCAGGACGGCCGCCTCCGCATCGCGGTGCGGGGCCACGAGATCGACTTGCGCGTCGCCACCTCGCCCACCATCCACGGCGAAACTGTGGTGCTGCGCATTCTCGACCGCTCGAAGCTATCGCTCGATTTCAGAGCGCTGGGTTTCGATGACGCAATACTCGAGCCCTATCTGCAGGCGATCCGCCAGCCACATGGCATCGTGCTTGTCACCGGCCCAACCGGCAGCGGCAAAACGACCACCCTTTACGCGTCGCTGGCTACGTTGAATTCACCGGATCGCAAGATCCTCACCATCGAGGACCCGATAGAATACCGGCTCGCCGGCATCAATCAGACGCAAGTGAAACCCCAGATCGGCCTCACCTTCGCCGCGGCCTTGCGGTCCTTCTTGCGCCAGGACCCGGACGTGATGATGGTGGGCGAAGTCCGCGATCTGGAAACCGCCGAAGTGGCGGTACAGTCGGCGCTCACCGGCCACACGATTTTATCGACGCTGCACACCAATGATGCGGCCAGCACGATCACGCGCCTGCTCGACATGGGCGTAGAACCGTTCCTGATCACATCCACGTTGAATGCGGTGCTGGCGCAACGCCTGGTGCGGCGGCTCTGTTCGAAGTGCCGCGAGCCCTATACGCCTTCAGCCGCTGCCCTCTTGGCATTCTCGGCCGAAATTGCCCAGCGCGCGATTCCGCAACTCTATCATCCGAGGGGTTGCGAGAGCTGCGACGGTACGGGCTTCCACGGCAGACTTGCTATTACAGAGCTGCTTGTGATGAATGATGAAACTGCGCGGCTGGTGTTGGCGCGCGCAGAGGCGCGGGAAATCCAGCGCGCGGCGATTGCCGGATCGATGCGAACGATGTTCGCCGACGGGCTCGCCAAGGCTCAGGCGGGTCTCACAACCCTGGAAGAGGTGCTCCGCGCTACGCGCGAAGTTTGAGTATGGCGACGTATCGATATCGCGCGGCGACAGCCACCGGACAGTTGCGGACAGGGGTGCTGGAAGGCAATTCCCGCGCCGATGCGTTGCAGCGCCTCAAGCGGCTCGGTCTCATGCCGATCGAGGCGGTGGAAACCGCCGCAAAGGCCTCTCAGACCCGTGCCATTCGCACCAACTCCGCCATGCGCCAGGGAATTGCGAACGCGCTCGGCGAACTTGCGGTGCTGCTGAATGCGGGTCTGTCACTCGATCGCGCGCTGCAGGTGTGCGTGGAGAACATCACACGCCCCCCCGCGCTGAAGGGGGTGTTCGAAAAGCTGCGCGACAAGGTGAGACAGGGTTTGGCGCTGTCGCGCGCAATGATGGATTCGGGCGGCGTGTTTCCGCCCATGGCGTCGGCCATGGCGGAATCCGGCGAAGCCAGTGGCAAGCTGGACGAGAGTCTCGGGCGCCTTGCGCAAACGCTGGATCGCGCCGAGGCGCTCCGCCAGACGATCGTATCGTCCCTCGTCTATCCGGCGCTGCTGCTGGTTGTCGCGACGGGCGTCATTCTGGTGATGCTGCTGTTCGTGGTGCCGCAGTTCGAAGACCTGTTCTCAGACACGCCCGGCGCCAAGCTGCCGTTCATGACACAGGTGGTGATGGGGGCGAGCCATTTCGTACGCTCTTACGGCCTGATTGCCGCGCTGGTGTTGGTTGTCGGCGTCGTCGCGCTTTACCGTTGGGTCCGGCGCCCGCACATCCGGCGCATTTTCGACCGTCGTCTGCTGGAAGTCCCGGCGCTCGGCACCGTTGTCCGCAATGCGGAAACCGCGCGCTTCGCCCGCACGCTCGGCAGCTTGCTCGATGGCGGCGTCGCTCTGCCGACGGCACTCGGGATCGCGCAGCGTTCGATCGCCAATATGCACATGTCTGAATCTATTGATCGCGTGACGCGGGGCCTGAAGCAAGGCGGCGGGCTCTCGGGACCGCTCGCAGCAACCGGACTGTTTCCGCCGATGGCGCTCAGCTTCCTGCGTACCGGTGAAGAAACCGCGCAGCTCGGATTGATGCTGAACCGGCTCGCCGATGTGTTGGATCGCGACGTACGCAACGCGATCTCGCGCATCATAGCCTTCATGACTCCGGCTATCACCGTACTGATGGGCGCGGTGGTAGCGACTGTCATCGCTTCCATCATGTCTGCAATCTTGGGCTTCAACGACCTGGCACTGGGACCATGATCAAAAAACTGACTCCGCACCGTCCCGAAGGCGGTTTTACGTTGCTCGAACTGCTGGTGGTTCTGGCAATCCTCGGGCTTTTGGCCGCCATCATCGCGCCTCAGGTGATCAAATATTTGGGCACGTCGCGCACGCAAACCGCCAAGGTGCAGATCAACAACGTGGTGGCCGCGCTCGAGCTGTTCCGCCTCGATGTGGGCCGCTATCCGTCGCCGCAGGAGGGACTGAAAGCGCTGGTGGGTGCGCCGCAAACTGCCAATGGCTGGAATGGCCCGTACCTGAAAAAGGAAAGCGCGCTCGTCGATCCGTGGGGTACAGCGTATCTCTACAAAGTTCCCGGCGACCACGGTGAAGTCGACGTGTTTTCACTCGGCTCCGACAAGCAGCCGGGCGGCACCGGCGAGGCGCAGGATGTCGGCAGCTGGTGATCACGAATCCGGCGTTACGCTGCTTGAAGCGCTGGTGGTCATCGCCATCGTGGCGCTTATCGCTGGCATGATTGCGCCGAACATGCGCACCTCGTTGGACGTGCTGTCGCTGCGTCAATCCGCGGCGGTGCTGCAGGCGGATCTCCGGGTGGCGCACGCCACGGCCATGCGCACAGGCAACCCGGTGACCGTGAAGCCGCTTCCCGGTGGGCACGGCTACGACTGGATCGGCGGCACGAAGCATCTCCCGGAAGACATCACGCTTACCATGTCCAGCCCGGTCACCTTTATGCCGGACGGTTCGCTCATTCCCGCAGACATCACGGTCACGTCCGGCAAACGCCACGTTCCAATCGCCATCGATTCCACCACGGGCGCGATCACGGCAGGTGGCCGATGAAGCGCCGTGAGTCTGGCTCGGCGCTGGTCGAGGCACTGATCGGTGCCGCGATCGTGGCAGTGACGCTCGCAACTATGTACCGCGCGGTCACCGACAGCGCGTCGCGCAATCGCATGGCCGAGGAAAAGCGCTTCGCCAACCTCATCGCGCAATCGGAGCTTGCGACTGTAGGGCCGATTGTGCCCGTTGCGCCCGGCGTGACAACGGGCTTGGAAGTCGGCCTGCCGTGGCGCATCCAGATCGAGCCGCTTTCCACCAATCCGCCGGCGAGCACTGCCGGGCAATTGTGGCGAGTGACGGTATCGGTGCGGAATTCGAAGGGCGCACAGCTCGTCACGCTTTCAACCTTGGCGCTGGGAAAGAGCAGCTAAACATGCGTGACCGCGCTGCCGGATATGCTCTTGTCGAGATGCTTGCCGCGCTCATCATCGTTGGAATGACGAGCGCGATGATGATCTCCGGACTCAGTGCCAGCCGGCGCGTATGGGACCATGTGGATGCTTCGAACACTATGGGTGATGCTATCGCCGGGGCGCAGATTCTGCTTCGCGAGCGGATGGAGCGCATTTTCCCGGCCACCCGCTACGATAAAATCCCCTCATTTGCGGACATGGACGGGGTGGCCGACAAATTCAGTTTCCTGGCCCCGCCGCGCGACGTCCACGCACCCGCGGAACTCCGGCGATACCAGCTGGGGTTGGCGCCCAACGGCGACCTCGTGCTGGCCGCGGTGAGCGATCTGGCCGCCGGCCCGACGGCGCCGATGGAAAATCTCGTGCTGTTGCACAATGTGCAAGGTATCGATATTGCCTATTTCGGTGTCGCGCCGCCGGACAACAAGCCGGCTTGGCGGTTTGCTTGGCAACAGCGGCCCGCGCCGCCTCAACTGATCCGCATCCGCGTCCAGTTCGCGCCGCAGGACCCGCGCGTCTGGCCAGAGCTGTTAATCAAACCGTTTGCAACAGTCGATACGATGTGCGTGCTCATCATCCGAACCGGGACGTGCCGAGGTAGAGCGTGAATTTCAAGGATCTCCTCAACACTGACCATGAGGCCATCATTCAGTGGCTGCTGCATGCGTTCCGGTGGTGGGCGGACGAGCTGATGGGGATGGTGCCGCCGGAATGGCGCGATCGGTTCCTTAGGCGTCCCTCTGCCGTCGCCGAGTTTCGGGGCAATGCCGTCGTCTACCGCGATGAAGCATCTGGCGAGCCGTTGCCGGAAAAGCCGAAGGGGCCCCTGAGAGTCCTGCTGAATCCCGGCAACGTTCTTACGCGAGAGATCGAGTTGCCGATCCTGCCGCTGAGCGACATGAAGCGGATGGTGGCTCTGGACCTCGACCGACTCACGCCTTTTCGGTCCGATCAGGTGCTGTTCGACACCGAAGTGATTGCACGAGACGAAGAGAACGGCCGGCAGCAGATCATGCTGGGGGTGCTAACGCGCAGCGCCGTCGCTCAACTGATGGAGCAGGCGCGAGCAAATGACATCGAGCCGGCCGGCATCGGCCTGGCGCTTCCCTCCGGGGAGGTATCAAACCTCGACTTCCTGCCGGCCTTGCGCGAAGCCGAAGGGGGGACTGCCGCGCGACGGCGCGCCACCTATTGGTGGATCGGCGCCGCCGCGCTGATGGGATTCAACCTGTTCATGCTCAGCTACCGCGATTCCAACGCGCTCGATCAGTTGCGGCAGGCCGTGGAATCTCAGCAGGCGCCGGTCACGGTCGCCATGCGCCTACGCGACAAGGTGACGAAAGAGGCTGCACGGCGCACCGAGCTTTTGAAAATGCGGAGCCAAAACGAGCCTTTGCCGGTCATCGAAGCCGTCACGCAGGCATTGCCGAATGAGGCCTGGGTTGCACGATTCGAATGGAATGGGCGCACCGTGCACGTCCGCGGGTTTCGCAAGGACTCGCCCAATCTGTTGGCCAAGCTCGAGGCCTCGCCGTTATTGCGCAACGCCCGCTCGCTCACGCCGGACGCGCGCACTGCCCTCAACGGAACATTCGATTTGGCGGCCGACCGCGAAGTGGAGCGCGTCCGATGAGACCGCTGGCTCAGCGTGAGCGGCGCGTCATCGCTGTTGGCGTTCTGTTTCTACTCGTCGCCGTCGTGATGCTGGGAATCATTCTGCCGCTGGTCGGTGGCATGGCTGCGCGCGCGATCGAACGCAGCGATTTGGTCGCCACCTATGAACGAAACCAGCGCGTTCTCGCTGGGATTCCGGTTTGGCGCGCGCAGGCAGAGGAACAGAAATCCACCGCCGCACAATACGGCATTGCGGCACCGACCGAAGCGCTGGCGGCCGAAATACTCAAGCAGCGCATCAATCGCATGGCGAGTGAGCAGGGCGGCGTCGTGCAGACTGTTTCCGAAATTCAGGGCGATACGCCCGAGGGTTGGGTGAAGGTGCGTGCTGATCTACAGCTCACCATGGCCCAATTTTACAAGAGCCTGGCGCGGCTCGAAAGCGAGGCACCTTATGTCGTTGTTGGATACGTTTCGGTCGCTGCCGACCGCGCGCAGAAGATTGGCCACGCTGCCCCAATGGATGTCCGGATTGAGGTCTCTGCTCCCGTCCGGCTTGGGCAGCAGGCGTAGCCCGGAGCTCCTTCCCGTGGCCGTGATCGTGGTTCTGGTGGTTGCAGCCGGCCTTCAGATGGCAATCCCGTCCAACGCATCGCTGCCAGAGGATGCAGCCCTTGCGCCACGCCGTGCGCCCGAGCCGGCACAACCCGGCGCGCGCGAATATCCGGCCATTCTCATGCGCACCGTATTCGCGCCGGACCGCGCGCCCACCATTCTTCAGGCGCAGACGGCAGGCAATCTCAGCGGCTATGAGGTTGTGGGCACCGCAATCGCCGGCCATGTGTCCACCGCCCTTGTGCGTGATGTCACGGGTCGGGTTATAAGAATCAAGCCGGACGAAACGCTGCAGGGCTGGCGGCTTGTTTCGATCGACCGCACGCAGCTTCTCTTCGATCGCGACGGCGAGCGCCGCACTCTGATGGTGACGGCCGCACCACCACGTTCCCTGCCCGGCCAGCCGCAAATGGCCGCCTCGCCGCGGCCCGGCAGCAGCGGCAGCAGCAGCGACGAGTCCGACGCCGACGACAGCAGCATTAACGACAACACCGACAACAGCGACAGCGACAACAACGATGACAATTAAGATATTTCGTCTGGGCGCCGGCGCAGCGGCGTTACTCCTGCTCGCTGGCATTGCCGCGGCGCAGAACCCACGGCCTCTTATGCAGCCGCCGCCAAACGCCCCGGCGCGGCCGCCGGTGGGCCAGCCTGTTTCGCCTTCCGAGATATATCCGGGGACCCAACAGTTCACGGCTGGCCCGCGCGCCGGCGCGACCATATCGCAGACGAACGATGTCACCCTTAACTTCCCGAATGCCGATGTCCACGAAGTGGCGAAAGCCATCTTGGGCGACATTCTGGGCCTGAACTACGCCGTCGACCCTCAGGTGCAGGGTACAGTCACCCTCGAAACTGCGCAGCCCGTCGCACGGAGGGATGTGCTGCCAATCTTCGAAGAATCGCTTCGCGCGGCAAAGCTCGCGCTCATACGGCAGGGCGACGTGTTCACGGTGGTGGCGATGGACAAAGCAAAGCGCCAGCCACAACTCCTGCCCGCCACGTCCGCCGGCTTTGGCAGCGAGGCCATTCCGCTGCATTTCGTGAATGCCGTCGAACTGAAGAAGCTGCTCGATCCGCTTGTGCCTGAAGGCTCGATTCCGCAAGCCGATGCCTCGCGCAACATCCTCCTGATTACCGGTACGGCGGGCGAGCGCCGCTCCATCCGCGAGCTGGTGCGCCAGTTCGACGTGGACTGGATGCGCGGCATGTCGTTCGCGCTGCTGGTGCCGGTGCGCACGGACATGCATGTGCTGCTTCCGGAAATGGACGCGATGGTGAACAGCCCGGGCTCGCCGACCAATGGATTGGTAAGACTCATTCCCATCGAACGCCTGAATGGTATTCTGGCGATCTCCACCCAACCCCGCTATCTCGCGCAGCTAAGGAAATGGATGGCGATCCTTGACAGGGAAGGCGGCGAGAACGAGCGCAAGTTGTTTGTGTATCACGTGCAGAACGGCCGCGCGTCGGATTTGGCGACTGTGCTGGTCGGCGCCTTCGGGGGCACACCAGCGCAATCCAACCAGTCGACGGCGCCGAACCTGACCGCCACTGGGCAGGCGACATCTGTCGCTGGCTACCATCCAACGTTCGGGTTCAACGGTTCGTCGGCCTCGCCCTCGAGTAGCGGTTCGCAGTCGAGCGCGATGGGTTCTTCTCCCTCGCCCTTCCAGGCTGGCGCGTCTTCCTTCCAACCGGGCGGCACCTTCCAGCCGAGTTCCGGTGGGATGCCCGGCATGCAGCCCGGTCAGGCTCCCGGAGGCACGTCCACACAGCCCGCCCCAATCGTTTCGCAAACCCTGATGTTGCCGGGACAGGTAATGCCGATCAGCATCACATCGGATGACGGCAACAACTCATTGGTCTTCTATTCGACGCCGCGGCAGTACGGCCTCATTCAGGACGCGCTGCGGCAGCTGGACATTCTGCCGCTGCAGGTACTCATCGAAGCGGCGATCACCGAGGTCTCGTTAACCGACAAGCTGCAATATGGTGTGCAGTGGCAATTCGCCGGCAGCGGCGGACAGGCGACACTATCTGAGGGAGTGACCAATCAGCTTTTGGAGCCCTTTCCCGGATTTTCGTATTTCTTCGGCAGCGCCAACGGAAACATCCAGGCGGCTCTCCACGAGCTGTCGGACCTTACCACCGTAAAGGTGCTGTCGGCGCCCAAAGTGCTGGTACTCAACAACCATACCGCAGCCTTGCAGGTGGGCGATCAGGTGCCGATCTTGCAGGCACAGGTCACAAGTACGAGTGGGTCCGTCGATGGTTCGCTGCCCGTCACGAATGAAGTGGACTATCGCGACACGGGCGTGATCCTGAACGTTACTCCGCGCGTGAATGACAACGGGCTCGTCCTGCTCGACATTTCGCAGGAGGTCAGCGACGTTTCGAGCACCACGACATCAGCAATCAACTCACCCACTATTCAGGAACGGAAAATTGCCAGCTCCATTGCCGTGAAGGATGGACAGACGATCGCGCTTGGCGGCCTTATTCGCGACAAGGGTACACAGGAAAAGGCCGGCCTTCCCTGGCTCAACAACCTGCCCGTACTGGGATTCATTTTCGGCTCGACCAACATCGAGCACGACCGCACCGAGCTGCTGATTCTTCTCACGCCCCGCGTAGTGCGTAATTCACAGGACGTGAAAACCGTCACCGACGAACTGCGCGAAAAAATTCATGCAGCAGCCCCGCTGTTGCCTTCATCCGCGAATCCATGAGCGTTGGCAGCGAACGCGGCTACGCCATGCTGGCGGCGATCCTCGGGATCGCTGCGTTCAGCTATGTCGGCTTCGAGGTTGTCGCAGAAGGCCGCGGCATCGTCTCCGAGGTCCAGGCAGAGAACGAGCAGGCGAAACTGACGGCGGCGTGCAATGCGGGCTTACAAATCGCCCTCGCCGGCCTCGCCAGCAAAGACAAACATCAGCAATGGCCCATCGACGGCAGCAGCCACAAGGTGGTGTTGGACGATGTGGCCCTGACGATTGTTGTGGACGACGAACGCGGCAAGGCCCCGCTCAATGGCATCAACGAAGACCAGGTGCGCGAGATATTTTCTGCTGCGGGCGTCAAGGGTCCGCGACTGGACACACTGGTGGACAGTTACGAAGACTGGCTCGATCCGGATGAGGACCGCCGTGCCAATGGCGCGGAAACGCGAGACTATGCGACCCTGGGGTACAAACCGCGCAATGGCGGATTTCATACGATAACTGAGCTGCATCAGCTCAAGGGCATGGACGATGCCCTGTATGCGCAAATAGCTCCCGCGGTCACGGTATTCTTCGGTGAGAGCGGCGGCTTCAGCGAGGCCACCTCACAAATCCTAGCGCTGGAAGCATTGTCGGAGCTTCGGCCGACATCGCCCGAGGTTGTGGAACGACAGCAGGAACTTTCGGGTCAGAAGCAATCTTCGGTAATCGCCAACCCGCCGTATCTCATCGGGCGCACCTTGATGGTAAAGGTGGAGGCGCAACGCGCCGGCGCCGATGTGCGACGCACCGCAATCGTCGAGCTGACAGGCAATGCCGCCGATCCGGTGTGGCTGCGCTATCTCGACTGATCAGCCGCCCAGTACGAAATCCGGCACGCCGTAGAGCCACACCAACCAGATCGCCAAGCAAAGCGGAACGCCGAACGCGATTTCCTCCTGAAATGCTTTGCGTCCGCGCAGTATTGCCGCCACGCCGACCAAGATGAATCCCGCTGCGCAAGCGATCAACACCGCGAACGGCAGAGCCTGCCAACCCAGCCATGCACCCGCCGCGGCTGCAAGTTTGGCATCGCCAAGCCCCAGGCCCTCGCGCCTGCGGACCGAGCGATAAAGCAGTGCAACGCTGTACAGCGCAAAAAAACCGGACGCCGCGCCGATCAGGTGGGCCAGCGGATGGCTGTCAGGAAGCGACAGTGAAAGCAGTAGCCCGAGGCCGGTGAGCGGGAGCGTCAGAACATCGGGCAATCTGAAGGCCAAAAGATCCACGATCGAAAGGGCAAGAAGCGTCCAGCCCAACAGCAACGTGGCCACCAGCAGATAATTCATGGGCATTACAACGGCTGCCCAACTCCCAATTGCGGCGCTCGCCAAGATGACAACAGGAGGGGCCAAAGTGCGCTGGCCAGCCTGCCACAGCACGAACCGGTGCATTGTCGACCCAACCGGCAGCGAAGCGGCCACTACCAGAACTAGCGCGATACTCAGCGGGGACATCGAATGCCCAAAGAGATGGACATCTGCCGGTCCACTTCCCGTGTTAAGACCAGTTGCGGTTTCACCGCGCTTGAAGGCATGATGGTGGCCTGCGGGCGGCCCGAGCCGGACGGGTAGGCTCGCACATGCATTGGCGCCCGGCGGGTCACGTTACACATGGCAAATCTCGAAAATAGCGGTTCGCCTCTCGCTATGGCTTCGGCGAAGGGTACGGTCAAATGGTTCAATGCCACGAAGGGTTATGGTTTCATCACGCTTGAGAGCGGCGGTGACGCCTTTTGCCACGCTTCTGCACTGGCAGCGCTCGGAACCCCAAATCTGCCCCCGGGGGCGACAGTCGTTTGCGACCTACAAGAGTCGCCGCGCGGTCTTCAGGTCGTGGCCGTTCATAGCGTCGACACCAGCACGGCCGAAGAGGCTCCGGTGCGCCGGCCGCGAAGTGGAGGCCATGGCGGGGGCGACCGCTTCGGTGGCGGCGACCGCTTCGGTGGCGGCGACCGTTTCGGTGGCGGAGATCGCTTCGGTGGCGGAGATCGGTTTGGCGGCGGCGACCGCTTCGGCGGAGGCGATCGGTTCGGCGGCGGCGATCGGTTTGGTGGCGGGGACCGGTTTGGTGGTGGTGGTGGTGGGGACCGCTTCGGTGGCGCGCCGCGCCACAGCGAGCGCCGGGACAGTGGCCCATCCGGACCGATGGTCGAAGGCAGGGTGAAATTCTTCAACGAACAGAAGGGGTTTGGCTTCGTGATGCCGGAAATGGGCGGCGGCGATGTGTATGTTCATGCAAGCGCTCTGCGGCGGTCCGGGCTTTCGACGGTCGCCTCCGAGCAGCGCATTCGATACTCGACGCGCCAGGGGATGAAGGGCGTAGAGGTCGACCGGATAGAGCTCATCTGAGGTAGTTTCGGGCCTTCGCACGGCGCGCAGAGCACCCCTGCGAATCCCCTTATTGAAGGCCTGTTAACCGGCCCTATATAGGATCGATTTATATCGAACCTATATAGGCAGGGGCGATGGACGTTCGCACCATCTGTCTCGGCATCCTGACGCGCGGCGACGCCACCGGATACGAGATCAAGAAGCGCTTCGAAGAGGGTGGCTTCCATTACGCGGCGGAGGCGAGCTTCGGCTCGATCTATCCGGCGCTCGGCCGTCTGACCGAGGAAGCGCTCGTTTCGGTGCGAGAGGAGGCGCAGGAGAAACGCCCCGACCGGAAGGTCTATTCGATCACGCAAGCAGGCCGGAACGCCTTTCTCGCGTCGCTGATGACGCCGCTTGGAGAAGACCGCAACCGCTCGCCTTTCGTGTTCGCAATGCTGTTTTGCGACCTTCTTCCCGAAGCGCGTGTCGGCGCGCTGGTCGACACGTACATCGCTCACACGGAGCAAAAACTAGCGCAGCTAAGACACAAGACCTGCGAACAGCTGATGCCGGGCGAGCGGTTTGCAATCGAGTTCGGTCACACCATCTACACAGCAACGCTCGATTTCCTGCGCAAGCGGCGAACCGAGATCGGGGGGCAAACGCTTCAGGCGGCGGAATAGGGGCATGTTCAGGCAAACTATCCAAAGTCTTTGGGACTGGTGGGACCGGGTGCAGCCGGGGTTCTGGCGCCGGATGAGTTCAGGCTATCGGGCAGCACTGATCATCCTGGTGTTCGTGGGAGTGTGGCTTGCGTCGGGCATCTTCAAGCAGACCCAGACCCCGCCGTCGGATGAGGCAGCCGCGAAAGCCAACGATATTCCACGCGTTCAGGTCTCAAGACTCGCAGCATGGGACCGTGATGCCACTCTGACCATGCGGGGGCGCACCCAGGCGCTGCACTGGGTCGATACGCGCGCACAGGTGGAAGGCGTAGTGCGGGCCATCCATTTCGAGAAAGGTGACCACGTAAAAGCAGGCGACGTGCTATGCGAAATCATGGTCAATGATCGGCAGGCGAAGCTGGATGAAGCGCACGCGCTGGTAGCCGAACGCCACAAGGAAGCGAGCGCTGCCACCAATCTTCTTGAGCAGGGCGCCACATCCCTGACGTCACAGAAACAGGCGATGGCAGCACTGGAAGCAGCGAAGGCGGCCGAACGCACGCAACAAATCGAACTCGAAAACACCCGGATTCGTGCGCCCTTTGATGGCTTCGTTGACGACAGATATGTGAATGCCGGCGACTACATGCGCGTTGGCGACAAATGTGAGCTGGTCATCGCGCCACAGCCATTCCTGGCCATTGGCGGCGTCTCCGAGCAGGATGTCGGAAAGATCAAGGTCGGGAGCCCGGCGACTGCGACGCTTGTCACTGGAGAGACTGTGAACGGAACGGTGCATTTCGTCGCCACGAAAGCCGACGATACCACCCGCACCTTCCGCGTCGAAGTCGAGCTGCCCAATCCCGCCGGCAAACTGCGGGATGGGGTCAGTGCCGATATCCACATTCCCGTGAAGCACGTCGAGGCGATGAAGATCTCGCCCGGTATTCTGGTGCTCAACGACAATGGTGTGGTGGGCGTGCGCACGGTTCAGGATGGCATTGTCCACTTCAAGTCGATCAATATTGTTTCCGATGGGCCCGATGGGATGTGGGTAACCGGGCTGCCTGCGGGCACGATGGTGATCACAGTCGGACAGGAATTTGTGAGCGAAGGCTCACGCGTGAAGCCCGTCTTGGCGGGAGCGCGGGCATGACGAAAATTGTCGATTGGGCTGTCCAGAACACGCGCCTCGTTATCGCGGCGCTCGTGGTGACCATAGTTGCCGGCGTGCTTGCCTTTATCGCGATACCGAAGGAGTCCGATCCGGATATCCCAATTCCGTTCATCGTGGTGCAAGTGTACTATCCTGGCATCAGTCCGGAAGACAGCGAGCGGCTTCTGGTGAAGCCCATGGAGAACTATCTCCGCTCGATCCAGGGGCTGAAGGAGATGACCGCGCGTGCCTATCAGGGCGCCGCCGTCGTCATCATGGAATTCGACGTCTCATTCAACAGAGATCGCGCCCTCGCCGATGTGCGTGCGCAGGTCGATACCGCGCGCGCCGAATTGCCCCCCGACGTGCAGCAGCCAATCGTCGAGGAAATCAGTACCAGTCTCAATCCGGTCATCTCTGTCGCATTATCGGGGGACGTTCCCGAGCGGACGCTGTTCCACCTCGCTCGCGATCTCAGCGATCAGCTGAAGACCATTCCGACCGTATTGGATGCGCAGCTCTCCGGCACCCGCGACGAAATGCTCGAGATCGTGGTCGATCCTGCAAAGCTCGAGAGCTACGGCATCACGCAGCAGGAGATGTTTCAGGCGATCACCAACAACAACACCCTGATCGCCGCCGGCTCGATCGACACAGGGCACGGCAGCTTCGCGGTGAAGGTGCCGGGTGTCATCGAAAATCCGGAGGATGTGCTCAACCTGCCGATTCGCGCCACGGCCGATGCGACGGTGACACTGAAGGATGTCGCGCAGGTGCGGCCCACCTTTTACGATGCCAGCAGCTATTCAACGATCAACGGCAAGCGTACGATCGGGATCGACGTAACCAAGCGCGTCGGGTCCAACGTGATCAAGAACAATCTGGCTGTGCGCCAGGTTGTGGGCGCGGCTCAGAAATACTTCCCGGCTGGGGTTCACGTTTCCTTCGTGGGCGATGAATCGACCGACATTCGTGATCAGCTCGGTTCGCTTTCCGACGCCATCATTCTTGCCATCGTGCTCGTGATGATCGTGGTGGTTGCGGCGCTTGGTTTGCGCTCCGGCCTGCTGGTCGGCGTTGCAATCCCGACTTCGTTCCTAATGAGCTTCCTGATCCTCAACAGCCTCAGTTACACGCTTAACTTCATGATCATGTTCGCCATGCTGTTGGCCGTAGGCATTCTGGTCGATGGCGCGATCATCGTGGTCGAATACGCAGACCGGAAGATGACCGAGGGTCATCCGCCAAAGCTGGCGTTTGCGGAAGCGGCACGGCGGATGTTCTGGCCGGTGGTGAGCTCTACGGCGACCATGATCGGCGCGTTCCTGCCCATGCTTCTGTGGCCGGGCATTCCCGGCAAGTTCATGAGCTTTTTCCCGATTACGCTGATTGTCGTGCTGTCCAGCTCGATGGTTGTGGCCCTGATGTTCCTGCCTGTGCTGGGCGGCTTCTTCGGAAAGCCCCCTCAGCGCAATGAGCAGCACGAGAGGGCGATCGAAGCCTCCGAGACTGGCGATTGGCGCGATATCCCGGGCATCACCGGATGGTATGCCCGCCTCGCCTACTGGATTACGCACAATCCGGGAAAGATGATCGCGGGCGCGGCCGTCGCAGTCGTGACCGTGGTCTGGCTGTTCGTGAATTACAATCACGGCAGCGAATTCTTCGTACAAGTCGACCCCACGCAAGCGACCGTCCTCGTATCCGCGCGCGGCAACCTTGCCGCCAATGAGAAGCGCGATCTTGTAATGTCGGTCGAACATCGCATCGAGAAGATCAAAGGCATCGACTATATCTACGCCAATTCGGGCGGAAATCCCTCGAGCCTCAACGTGCCCGTCGACAACATCGGACGGATAAGCGTGATCTTCAAACCGTACGGAGAGCGTCCTCGCGGTGACAAGATCATGCAGGAGATCCGCGACAAGACAGCGAACATTGCTGGCCTGAAGATTGAAGTCCGCAAGCCGGAAGGCGGCCCCTCTCAGGGCAAAGATGTGATGATCGACGTGAGTTCCGACGATTATCCGGCCCTTATGCAGATCACTGACCGGATCCGCCGGCATCTGGACGCCAATCACAACCTGATGGACATCGAGGACACTCGGCCGCTGCCTGGTATCGAATGGGACCTCGACGTCAAACGCGATGTGGCGCAGCGCTTCGGCGTCAGCACGCAGGCCATCGGCGCGGCCGTCCAGCTGGTGACGGACGGAATATTCGTAGGCCGCTATCGCCCCGCGGATTCAACCCGGCTTGTCGACATCCGTGTGCGCTACCCGAGCCAGGAGCGCGGCATCCACGCGCTGGACAATGTCCGTGTGGCGACCTCGCAAGGCATGGTGCCGATCAGCACCTTCGTGCAAGTGCGCGCAGCCCCGCAGGTGAATTCGATTCAACGCGTCAACGCCCACCGGGTGTATCACGTTCGTGCCAATGCGAAGCCGGGCGTGAACGTCAACGCCGAAGTTCAGAAGGTCAAGGAGTGGCTCGGCACGCAGAGCATTCCCCGCACTGTGCACGTCGCGTTCAAAGGCTCCGATGAGGAGCAACAAGAGTCGATGACGTTCCTCGGCGAAGCGGCTTTCATGGCGCTGTTCATCATCGCCGTTGTGTTGTTGGCGATGTTCAACAGCTTCTATCATGCAAGCCTGATTTTGCTGGCCGTGATCCTTGCCATGATCGGCGCCCTGCTTGGCATGGTGGTCATGGGCCAGTCGTTCTCGATCATCATGACCGGCACCGGGATGCTCGCGCTTGCGGGAATCGTGGTGAACCACAACATCGTGTTGATCGATACGTTCCACAAACTGCTCGATTCGGGCATGAATCCGATTGAAGCGGTGATCCGCTCGAGTGCACAGCGTCTGCGGCCCGTGTTCCTCACCACCATTACCGCCATTTTCGGCCTCTTGCCGATGATGCTGGGGGTGGAGATCGACTTCTGGCACCGCACCGTGACCATCGGCGACCCGTTCGCCATGATGTGGATTCAGCTCTCGACCGCGGTGGTGTTCGGGCTTGCCTTTTCCAAGGGCATTACGCTCGGTCTTGTCCCTGCGCTGCTGGCGTTGCCGCATGCGCTTAGGGAGCGGCACGGGACGCTGGGACAGGCCGCGGTGCACATCGCAACCGGCCCGGTGCGCGGGATCCGTCGCTTGCGGAAGCGGG
>DASXGS010000418.1:0-1599 GCA_036488975.1 Rhizomicrobium sp.
GCGCACCCCATCCCAATCGCCGGCTTGGGCAAGATCGAACAGCCGGTCGAAATGCTTCTGGTAATGGGGGTTCGCTGCTGAGGTCACGACCGGCGCTTTTTGGGGAAGCCGCCCGGCGGCGATCGCCTCGGGATCGATGGCGTATCTCGACCGCGACGACGTTCCCGGCGCCGTCGCTTTGGCACGCCGGGGCTGCTTGGCGGGCGTCGCATCGCGCTTCGGGTCGTGGGCCCGGATGTCGGCTTCCCGGAACATGCCGGAGCCGCCGCCGGGATATTCGGCGCGCCAATGATCGGGATCGAGGGGGGTTACAATCGTAGCCTCCCGCCACGATTTGCGGCTGCGCACCATTACGCGCGTGCCGGCTGACCATTCGTTTTTCGGCGCTGGCTCGCTCAATGGAACGGCCAGCTCTGTGGCCGCTGACGCGGGTTGTGAGGCGGCCTCAGCTTCTGACACGGGTTGCGGCGCGGCATCACTGGTCGCGCGCTCGGTGGCCGCTGACGCGGGGGGTGACGCCTCCGTCGGCAAAGCAGCTGCAGGTTCGTCCGCTGAAGCTTCGGCGAGCTGGATTTCGACTCCATGAATGGCCGCCGCAGCCTTCGCAGTTTTCCAGACGATCTCAAACCGCCCATTGGTGCTGGGCTCGATGCCGTAGTCGATCGTCGGTGCGGTGCCCTTGCGGATCATTGCCTCGGCGGCACGCTTGGCGTTCTTGCGCAGTGTGAAACTGGAAACAGTGGCGTCCATCGGTTACTCCTATTGAAGACGATGACACCACACACGCTCCTTTCGGCCGCACAGTCCACACCAGACTGCGTGGTAAGCCTGGTTAATGCGGGTTGCACTTTTGCGCTTGAGCGCCCATAGACGCCTGGGAGGTTCGAAACAAATGCCGCGGGCTCAGCTAAAGCGCCCCGACACGAACGAATTCTTTTCCTCTAATAAAAAAGGGAACCGCCCCTCTTGGCTGAGGAGTTGCGCCACACACAGGCCGCCCCTCGGCGGGAGACCATTGCCGACATCGTGACCAAATTGCACTAGACCGCCGGCGGCGCCGCGAACTCGATCCACAGCCGGCGCGCGCGTGGCGTGGTTCTGGCGTAGCTGGCGCCGATCGCGAACGGCGCCAGCGCGTACCCGGCCCAGACTACGTCGGCACCTCAACTGGCGGCACCAGGAAAAGGCACGGAAAGCAGCCGGGGCTCGGCACGAAGCTGGTGCTGCGCCGCCGATTCGTGCGTCATCCACGCCGGGATGCAGGCGACCGACCCGTCGGGCTGCGGAATAACCACCAGCTCAACGCCGCGGTAGGCATATTGCCTGGCAATGAGCACGGTCTCGCCGCACCGGGGATGGAATGGGTAGTAAATCCGCCCCTCGATCGGATGTTGGCGGGCAGTATGTCTCTGCTTCGAGCAGCACTTGGATGATGCGGATGTCGGTGCCGGCTTCGAGCAGGTGAGTGGCGAAGCTGTGCCGTAAGGTGTGCATCGTCACCGGCTTGCTGAGTTCAGCGCGCCGCGCGGCGACCCGGCAGGCCTCCTGCAGTGTGGCGACGCTGACCGGCTCTCCCGCCTCCCGGCCCGGGAATAGCCA
>DASXGS010000445.1:0-21273 GCA_036488975.1 Rhizomicrobium sp.
CCTTCGCGGAAGGGAGAATTGGCAAACAGCGCGGTGGCGATCGGCTGCAGCGCAAGCCCGACGCGGAACTTCTTCACCATGTCGGCTTCGTCGGAGAAATCGAGGTTCACCTGCACCGTGCAGGTGCGGAACATCATCTCGAGTCCCAGGCCGCCCACCTTGGGCATGTAGTTGCGCATGATGCCGTAGCGGCCCTTGGGCATCATCGAAACATCTTCGAACCGCCAGGTGGGGGCATAGCCGAGACCGATTACGCCCGCGCCGATTTCGCTGGCCACTTGGCGCACCTGCTCCTGGTGCGTGTTCACCTCGTCACAGGTTTCGTGGACCGTCTTGAGCGCGGCGCCGGAAAGCTCGAATTGCCCCCCCGGCTCGAGGCTGATGGCGCCATCCTTCCCGGAAAGGCCGATGATGTGATCGCCCTCCATCACCGGCGCCCAATCGAACCGGCGCATGCCTTCCAGCAGCGCGCGGATGCCAGGACGGCCGTCATAGGCGAGCGGTTTGTGGGTCGCGAGGTCGTAGACGAACTTCTCGTGCTCGGTGCCAATGCGCCACGCCTCGCGCGGCTTGCAGCCCCGCGCCATGTAGCGGACGAGGTCGTCGCGCGACCCGATCGGGCCACCCGCATGCTGCGGAATGGACATTCGCGGCGCCTCCCGGCCCTGTTGAAACGAAACCCCTGCGGCCTGTGTGTAAATTCTGATCCAGCCGTTCAGGCTTATGTAGTTTTGGACATGGGCCGCGGCAAGGCTAACGCCAGTCGCCGGTCAATGCCTGCCAAATAGCCAGGGCGGCCAGTGCAGCGGTATCCGCCCGCAGGATACGCGGCCCAAGCGACACGGGGGTGACGAAGGGCGATGCGCGGATAGCATCGCGTTCCGCCGGATCGAAGCCGCCTTCCGGCCCGGTGAGTACGGCCCACGGGCCGGAACTTGGAGGCCGCAATGCCTCCGCAATCGGCGGAGCCTCGCCGCCTTCATCGCAGAACAGGATTCGTCGCCCTGCAGGCCACGACGACAGCAACTTCTCGAGCGGCAGCGGCGCGCGTACTTCGGGTACCGTGAGTCGATCCGACTGCTCGGCTGCTTCGATGGCATTTGCTCGCATACGCTCGACATTTACGCGCGTCACAACGGTCCGGCGCGTCACCACCGGTTGCAGAACGGAAACACCGAGCTCCGTTGTCTTCTGTGTGAGGTAGTCCGCCGGCGTCTTCTTGATCGGTGCAAAGCACAGCCAGAGATCGGGTGTGCGGGCTTGTGGCCGCGTCTGCAGTTCGCATTCGAATGCGCAGCCGCGCTTCGTCACGTCCGTAAGTTGCGCGAGCCACTCGCCATCGCGGCCATTAAACAGCGAAACGCGCTCCCCTGCCCTCGCCCGCATCACATGCAGTAAATAGTGCGCCTGCCCTTCCGTCGCTGGAACGCGGCCGCCTTGCGCGAGCGGCGCCTCGACAAAGAGCCGCACCTTGCCACCCGGTTCGGCGAGATGATCGTTCATACCTTTGGCCAATCCCCTGGAGCGTGAGAGAGTGAGGTATGGCGGACGAAACGCAAGCAGTCCCGGCCGATGCCGTCGCCCGGACTTGGGTCACGACGGCCCCGCTAACGCTTCAGCCCTATCTCCGGCTGGCGCGGCTGGATCGGCCCATCGGAACATGGCTGCTGTACTGGCCTTGCGTTTTTGGCCTAGCGCTCGGCGCGGCGCAGCACCAGCGTGGATTGTTGCAAGCGGCGACGGATTGGGCGCTGCTGGTTCTGTTCGGCCTTGGCGCGATTGTCATGCGCGGCGCCGGATGCACCTACAACGATCTCGTGGACCGCGATATCGATGCGAAGGTGGCGCGCACGCGCGGGCGGCCGATCCCCTCGGGCGCCGTCACTGTCAAACAGGGCTGGATGTTTGCCGCGCTTCAGTGCGCCATCGGATTTTTGATTCTGCTGTGCTTGAACTGGTACGCGGTTTTGATAGGCGCGCTGTCGCTGTTGTTCATTGCCGCCTACCCGTTCATGAAGCGGATCACCTGGTGGCCGCAGGCGTGGTTGGGGCTCACCTTCAACTGGGGCACGTTGCTCGGTTTTGCAGCCATTGCCGGTCGCACGACACCCGCAGATTTGGTGCTCTACGCCGGCTGCGTCTTCTGGACCTTGGGATACGACACGATCTACGCACTGCAGGATATCGAGGACGATGCCCTGGCCGGGGTGAAGTCCACGGCACGGCTGTTCGGCACGCACGCCCGGACGTGGATATTTCTGTTCTACCTGATGTCCTTCGCGCTGACTGCGGCAGCGGCCGTTTTTGGGTTCCGGAATGGCTTTGCTGCGCTGTTGCTTCTCCCCGCGCTGGCTCACTTCCTCTGGCAAATGCGACGGCTCGAAATCGACAACCCGCAGAACGCCCTTCGCCTGTTCCGCTCCAACCGCGACACGGGCGCCCTGATGGCACTGGGATTCGTTATCGCCAGCTGGATTTCCTGAGGAGCCCTAACGAGGCTATAATCGCGCCATGAATGTGAAGCGCTTCGATCCCACGGCGGTATTAACGTCATCTGAGATGGCGGCGGTCCGGGCGCGCTCCAATCTCAAAGGTTTGCTCTGCGCCCTGCATGCATGGGCCGTGATCGGCGCCGCGATGGCACTCTATGCGCTGTGGCCAAACCCGCTCACCTTCGTTGTTGCCGTACTTGTGATCGGCAGCCGGCAATTGGGGCTTGCGATCCTGATGCATGACGGCGCTCACGGTGTGCTGATGCGGACGAAACGGTGGAACGATCCGGTCAGCCAATGGCTCTGCGCCTACCCGGTATTCACTGACACAATTCCCTACCGGCACTATCACCTGAAGCACCATCGCTCGACGCAGCAGTCGGACGATCCCGATATTGGGCTCTCGGCACCATTCCCGATTACGCGTGCGAGCTTCCGGCGCAAGATGATCCGCGACATCACCGGCCAAACTGGATTCAAACAACGGCGGGCGCAGATCCGCGCCGCGCTCGGCAAGCCAGGCGAGCCGTTCTCGGAGCGCTTCGCTACCTTCCGCCGCAAGCTTGGCGGGCCGCTGCTCGCCAACGCTATGCTGCTGGCGCCGCTCGCCACGTTCGGCAAGCCGCACTACTATATCCTGTTCTGGCTTCTGCCACTGCTCACCTGGCAGCAGGTGATCACCCGCATCCGTAACATCGCCGAGCACGCCGTGATACCGGATAACAATGACGTGCTGCGCAACGCTCGTACCACCTATGCCTCGTTTCTGGAGCGTGCGTTCATTGCTCCCTACTGGGTGAACTACCACGTCGACCATCACATGCTATTCTATGTTCCGTGCTTCAACCTGCCGAAGTTGCATGCGCTGCTGCTCGCCAGGGGCTACGGCCCGAAAATGGAGATCCAACCGAATTACCCGACGATGCTGAAGCTCGCGATTTCCAAGCCCGAGCCGGTCGCCCAGGCCGCGTGACCGCATCTCGCGATCCGGCGCAATTCATCCGCGAAAACACAGCGCTGATTGCACCGCCGCTGGTGCCGGAAATCCGGCTGCACCTCGCGACGGAAGTGGTTCCGCTCTGGCGGAAGACGGAAGAAGAACTGGAAGCCGATGGTATCCCGCCGCCCTATTGGGCGTTCGCCTGGGCGGGCGGACAGGCGCTCGCCCGCTGTGTTCTGGACAATCGGCACGAAGTGGAAGGCCGCTCAGTGCTCGATTTCGGCTCGGGTTCGGGTCTAGTCGCTATTGCTGCCGCAAGGGCCGGCGCTGCAAAGGTGTTGGCAAGTGATATCGATGCCTTTGCGCTGACTGCTATTCAACTCAATGCCGTCGCGAACGACGTGCGGATCGACATCACGCCGGACGATATGTTCGGTTCAAAGGACTCTTGGAACCTCATTCTGCTGGGAGACATGTGTTACGAGCGCCCGCTAGCCGAACGGTTGCTCGCATGGCTCAGCGAACGCGCGCGGCGCGGTACACGCGTGCTGCTGGGCGATCCGGGCCGCTCCTATTTTCCGAAGGGGGGCGTTCGAAAGCTCGCCACGTATAGCGTGCAAACCACGCGCGAATTGGAGGATCGCGAAATCCGCGAAACCAGCGTGTACGTGCTGGAGCCGGACCTTCAGTAGCAAGAACGCGCCTATTCCGCGCCAGAATTGCGCTTCATCCGCTCCTTGATGTGCTCAGCGGCACGCTTCACGACATCCTCCGGATTGAACTTCGATGGCGTCTCGCGCTGGATTTTATCAAGCGTTCGATCCACCGCCGTCTTTACGCTTGCCGTCGTGCCCCCCTTGGCATACTCGCGCACGATCACATCCTCGATGCGCGAGACCACCGCATCCACGGAATAGGATTTCCGATCGCCTTCGTCGTCCTCCCGCAGCGGGCTGTAGAGATCGATCGCCTCGTCCGCGTGCCGTGCCCACTCCATCGCCTTGTAGAAGCGCGCGCCGTGACGCTCCGATTTGAACAGCAGGTCGGCCGCCGCGGCAGCCAGCGATATAGGAATGAAAATGAAATTGTGCAGGTTGCCGATGAATAGCTTGACCTGGAAAACAAGCACGTCGCGCAGGAATCGCCACCGCGCGTGCGCGTCTTCCGCTGGTACAGATGAAGTTTCCGGAGACGGCGCAGGCAGCGTGCTCATGCGCGCTCTAGGCGCACGGGGCCGCGGAACTGCCGGGCTAGTGCTGCTAGCCAGCCACCTTCCAGCGGTGCCCCTGAGCGCGCAAACGCGGCCGGCAGCTCCTGCCAGCCGAGCTGGGGTGCGTGGTGATGGATACCGTGATAGTTGCCGTTCATCACAAACAGTCTCGCCACAACGGGAAGCCTCGTGTTGCGCGCATTCAATCCGGAGTCCAGCGGCATGCTGTAGTGCGGCGCGTTATCGAGCAGCGACAGCACACTCCAGCGCGCGGCGATACAGCCGGCAAACACCGGCCACAAGGCGCCCCACAACCACACGGCCAGACCGAACAGGAGGAAGATTGCCACGATGTCCAGCCGGATCGCATTGCGTCGTTTTATGTTGGTAAACGTGCGCAATGCCGCCGCGCGCAGCTGCTCGGTTTCAGGGCCGCTGCCCATCCAGTCCAACACCCATTCCGTGGTGCTGATCGGCAGCAGCACCGGCAGCGGCATCAACGCGTAGCTCACCGCATGTCCGATGACGAGCTTGGAGTAGTAAATCGCGGCGGCGGCACTCCAGGATTGATTCGGCCGCAAACCTTCCGGTCGATCGAAGCTGTGCCGATTAAGGCTGTGGTGCGCCAGATGGCCAAAGCGCATCGTCTCCCAGGGCAGCCCGAGCAGAACTCCGAGCAGCCGGCCAATCCGCCGATCCGCGTCCTCGCGGCCATAAAGATGACTATGCACGGTCTCATGCATCAGGCCGTAGTGCAGCGGCGCTGTGAGCCCGGAG
The DNA here is from genome assembly GCA_036488975.1 of Rhizomicrobium sp. Lineage (GTDB taxonomy): Bacteria > Pseudomonadota > Alphaproteobacteria > Micropepsales > Micropepsaceae > Rhizomicrobium. The sequence continues at coordinate 5,420 of DASXGS010000445.1, forward strand.
ACTGCAACGAAGAGCAGCGCGGTGCCCAGGCCGGGACGCATCAACGCCGGCAGCAGACCGAACTGCAGCACCGCAAGCATTAGCACCGCCGCCAGCAGCGCCGTGTTCAGCAAGGCATATCGGATCGGAAGACGCATACAAGAAGCCCCCGCCACAGTGTACAACGTCGTGCGGCACGCGAAAGCCCCCGGGGTCGACAGCCGTACCACAAATGCGACGGCATTCCGCCAAGTGAATGGCGTCACTGCGGCGCATCGAACGTCCGGAGCTGGACAGCTCTTCCGCACAAAGCCCGTTGCGTAGAAGCGACAGCGATCCAAAAACAGGTGCTCTGCGAAGGAGTTGCGCGCGACCAGGGGTGTTGCGGAAACACACACGTCAAATGCTCGGAACCAAAGTTCCGCCCCCCTCATTTTTAAACCATACGATGATGGCACTCGGACGAACATGGATCGTCTTGCTCGACGATTCACGCGCGCGATTTTTTGTGCGCGAGGGGTCGGGCAGACTGACGGAGGCAGCTCCCGAGCTGAAAGCGGTGCACGCGAAGGGCGCCGGCCCGGAGGCGCGCCGCAAAGAGCACGGAAGGTTCATCCTCGCCGTTGTTGGCGCGCTCGACACGGCTTGCGATCGTGCTGCGTGCGAACGCATCATGCTGGTGGGGCCGGAGCGTATGCTGAGCACCATGCGCAAGGCCGCCTCCGACAAAATCCGCGCGCGCCTGTGGAGGGAAATGGCGGCGGAGCTCACCGGTAATTCCGAAGCCGACCTTGCGCAGCGCCTCGCGCCTCACTTCAGATAATTGTTTTTGAACGCGGTACGAGGCTATGGTGGCCGCGCTCCCCATCCACTCCTTGCGATCGGCATGAACACGCTTCTGCGCCTCATCAATTACCTGCGCTTCTCCCATTTGGATTCCGCGCATTTCGGCGGCACTTATGAAGAGCGCGAGCACTTCAACAGTGCCGTTTTTATCTCCCCAAGCCGTCTTTTCCTCTTCACCAAGAACGAGAAGTGCGGCAGCAATACCGCGCGCATGACGCTGCAGCATTTGGCGGCCGATCGGCCATTGCCGCCCAACTTCCGCGACGTGAACCGCTGGACAGCGCCCATGCTTCAGCCCAGCGATATGAAACTTGCATGCGTGGAGGACCTGAACGAACTAATTCCCTTCAAGTTCGCCATCGTGCGCAACCCCTATGCGCGGCTTCTGTCGTGTTACCTGAGTAAGTTCGCCAACCGGCCAAAGCTCAATCTCGGAAAGCGTCTGGGAGCGGATACCGCCCTCACCTTCCCCGATTTTGTAACCCGCGTGTGCAGACAAACGCCGCTGGAAATGGATCCCCATTGGCGTGTCCAGTACTTCAATATCTATTGCGACCGGTTGCGGTACGACCACTTCGTCAAATTCGAAAGCTATGAGGAGCAGTTCAACGCGCTCATGCTGCGCTTTTTTGGACGAACGGGAATACACAGCGTGCGCAAGGGCGCAATACGCGCAGAATTGCAGCTTTCCGATTATTATACGCCAGAGCTCATGGACGCCGTGCGCGAAAAGTATGCCGTCGATTTCCACACTTTCGGCTATCCGGTTGAACTTCCTGCTTAGCCGGCGGAGGCCGCCGATCCGAACAGGGCATCGAAGCTGAAATCGCCGCTCTTGGTCGAGCCGCGCGATGTGATCTTGAAGATGCCATTTGCGCGCAGCACGGGCGCGCCATCTGCCGTGGCAACGCCTTGGGCGAACAGCAGGTTCTTCGTGCTCTTAACGAGGTCGGCGCGGCCCTCGATCCAGCTGCCGAGCGGCGCCGGCGCCAGGTAATCGCAGGTGAGATTCACCGTGGGCAAGAAGCCCATGTCAGCGCTGCCCTGGAAGCGCGAGGCGATCGGCAGCAACATGTCCGCAAAGGTGGCTAGCATTCCGCCATGCGCCACCTGCCCCGGGTTACAGTGGCGCGTCTCGACGCGAAACCCGAGGAGCAGCCGGTCATCCGACCACTTGCCGTAGAGCGGCCCAACGGCTTCCAGAAAGCCCATTGTCAGGCGCAGCGGCGCGAAGCCCTCCGGGACATTTGTATGAGACATGGCGAATCCAGAATAGCGGGTCGCCACCGGCTCTAGGGTGGAACACGGGTCGTACGCAAGGCCGGCGGACTATTTCTTCTCTAGCTCACACTCGATCAGCAGACCGATGTCGTCGCTGACCAGGCCGGACCACATTACATGCGTGAGCCCGAAATCGGAGCGCTTGATCGTGCCCGTCGCGTTGAAGCCGATGCGGTAAGGCTGGAAAGGCATCGGTGAATTGCGGCCGCCATTGAAGGTGACGTCCAGCGTGACCGGCCGGGTCACGCCGTCGATGGTAAGGTTGCCGGTCACTGTGCCGGTGTTCTCGCCCGTCTTCGTGCTCTGCGTGGAAACGAACGTCGCGGTGGGGAATTTGTCGGCATGGAAGACGCTGGTGCTGAGTTCCTTATCCAACTCCGGCACATGGGTGTCGATGTTCGTAAGATCAATCTGCGCGTTCAGCGCACTCTTGCCCGGCTGGGCAGGATCGAAGTTCAGCGTGCCGGTGATGTGGCCGAACCGGGCATAGAATGTGCTCAGGCCCATGTGCCGGACGCTGAAGATGATCTGCGTGTGCCGCGGATCGATCGTGTAGGTCGCGGCCGGCACATTCAGCGACGTCTGCGCCCAGGCGGGCAGTGCGGTAAGCGCGGTGAACCCGATAAACGCCCCTTTCAACAGAAGTTTGCACGCCATTTCGTTGCTCCGTTTTAACAGCCCCGAGGCAGCCAAATTTGGCGGCCCCTGCCCGCGCCACACCCGCAATATTGCGACCATTGAAGCCGGTGTTGCAAGAAGGGCCGCGACCGCAGCGCGGTCAGGGCTGCTCGCGCAGAGCGGCGGCCACGCGCTGGATGCGGGGGTTCTGAAAAAACTCGTCGGATGCCGATCCGTACAGCGCGTATGTTTGCGTGATGTATTTCGGCAGATGAAACGTGCGCACGCCGCTGCGCATCTGCAGGGTGAATTCAGGTTGCGGATCCACGTTCAGGCGCTTCGCAATCCCCCGGTAGACCGGAAGGCGCACCCATCCTTCCAATCTGTCTTGCACACCTTCTGCGGACTCCGTTTCGAGACGGAGCCCCGCCATCGCCGCCGCCTTCGTTGCGACAGAAGCAAGCACCTGAAGTGACGGATGGTTGGGCGTGTGCATGAAAATGCCGGTGGCCTCCCATCCGACAAAATCGTCGGCGAGGTCGTAGCCAAGCTCCTGCGCTTTCGAAAGCACAAAACGCTTTCCGTTTTCATACTCCTTGAAATAACCGAGGCGGGCAAAGGTGAATCGGTTGAAGAGTTTTTCAACCTCCTTCACCGGAACGCCGTTCACGTATGCCGCCGCCACAATCAGGGAATGGTAATTCGAGGCGGCAGATTCAGCGCCCTTTATGCCGCTGCAGTCGATAAAATCCGGATGAAACCCGCCGAAAATGATCCGAGGATAGAGAACGACACGCGCGTGATGTGACTGAAGTTCCCGGAACGCCAGAGGCCCTGCCACCTCCTCGCGGTGCGGCTGCGCAAACACCAGATCGAATTCGGAAAGCCTCTGTGCCAGCTCCTTCTTCGCCTCGGAGGGCGCGTTCAGAGTAAGATTCGCGACGTTCGCGCCGGGGATCATGTGCTCGAGGAGCTGTGCGATTCCCGGTGCCTGGCAATTCCCGATCACGAGAATGCGCTCAGCCACGGAGCGCCTCTTCCCGCATGAAAACGAGCATCACATGCAGGAGGGGCGCGCGACCGGAAGCTGCATCCCACCTGTTGAGGTATGCGATCCGCATTCGACCGGTCACCCGGTGAACTCGCGCAGGGCGCCCGCGACTCGCTGGATGCGAGGATGCGCGAAGAAGGAGCCGGTGGCCGAAGCGTACATTTCGTAGGTCACCGAGATGTACTCCGGCAAGTCGAAGACACGAACTCCATCCCCGTCCTGCACTCGAAAGTTCGGTTTGGGGTCCAGCTTGAGCCGCTTCGCAATCGCCGGATATACAGGCAGCCGCACCCGCCGGCCCAATCGGTCATCCACATCGTCCGTCGATTCTCCGTTGGTTGGCAGACCGGCCCTTTCGGCCGCTCTCGCCGCCACACGTGCAAGAACGTGTATCGCGGGGTGATTGGGGGTGTGCATGAACACACCGCCGACTTCCCATTCGCCGAAGTCGTCCTTCAGGTCGTAACCCAATTCCTGCGCTTTCGATAGAAGGTAGTGCTTTCCGCTTTGATATTCCTTGTAATAACCAAGGCGCGCAAACGTGAGCGGATTAAACAGACGCCCAACCTCCCCGACCGCAATACCATTCGCGTAAGCGGCAGCTACAATTACGGAGTGATAGCTCCGTGCCGCCGAACTCACTCTCGTACCTGTTCCTCCGCCGATGAAGTCCGGATGGAATCCGCTGAACATGATCTGGGGATAGCCGACTACATGCGAGTGTCGCCTTTGAAGCTCTCCAAAAGCGAGCGGACCAGTTTTGGCATTTTCTTGCGGTTGCGAAAATACGATGTCGTAGTCGCATAGCCTCTTTGCCACCTTGTCTTTCTCCCGCGGGCCGACATTGAGCTCGCAGCTCTCGGCCGAAGCACCAGGAAGCATGTGGGAGATGAACTGCGCGATAGATGGAGCCTGACAATTTCCAATGACGAGGATTCGCTCAGCCACGGCATGCCTCTACCGTCCGAACAATTTCTCGCCAGCTGCAGGAGGTGGGAGACGCTGCGCCGCGGCGCTCCGCGCAGCTCAAAATTGGAGGGATCATCCTGGGTCGCGCAGTGCCGCCGCAACGCGCTGGATACTCCGCTGCTCGAAGAACGAGGGGGGGGCGGACGCGTACATGTCGTAGGTGACCGAGATGTATTCCGGAAGGTCGAAAACGCGCGTGCCGTGTGGCTCTCGCAGACGAAAGCTCGCGTTGGCGCTCACGTTTAGTCGCTTTGCAAGAGCAGGGTAGACAGGCAACCGCACCAACCGGCCAAGGCGATCCTCCACGCCGTCCGCCAATGCTTCGCTCACACGGAGTCCTGCTCTGCTGGCAGCCTTCGCGGCCACACGCGCAAGGACGTGTATCGCAGGGTGGTTGGGTGTGTGCATGAAGGCGCCGCCGGCTTCCCACTGCTGGAAGTCGTCCGCGAGGTCGTAATCCAACTCTTTTGCCTTCGACAGGAGATAGGCCTTTCCGCTCTGATATTCCTTATAGTAGCCGAGCCGGGCGAACGTGAAGGGTGTGAACAGCTTGCCGACTTCGCCCACCGGGACGCGGTTCGCATAGGCGGCCGCCACGATAAGCGAGTGATAGCTCAAAGCCGCGGATCGGACCTGCTTGCTTTCGCCCCCACCAATAAAGTCCGGGTGGAAGCCGCTAAAGATAATTTGCGGATACGCGACCACGCATGAGTGTCTCCTTTGGAGTTCGCTGAAAGCAAGCGGGCCAGCTTTGGCGTGTTCGTGCGGCTGCGCAAACACGACATCGAATTCGGCCACTCGTTCCGCCAACTCGTGCTTGGCGGGCTCTCCAAGATTGAGGGCAAAGCCCTCGGCAGAAACATCCTGAACGATATGAGAGATGAGTTGTGCGACGGATGGAGCCTGGCAGTTTCCGATGACGAGAACCCGCTCAGCCATCCAGCGCCTCCTCGTCGCAGATGACCTGCATCTCCTCCTCGCGCTCTTGCGTGGATCGGAAATCGGTGCGTGGCGCTTGGCTGCTGGGCACAGACTGTCCTGTGCCGTCCAGGTAGTGGCGCCTGAAGATGGACATGACATGCGCCACGCCCTCGGGTGCAACCTCGCGCAAATCTTCCCCATAGAATCGCGAACGCGCCTGCGGCCCGGTGATAATCTCATAGGATGGGAAATAGACGGCGTTCTCGAAGGTTTGCACAGCCTGCTCAGCGACCACACGCAATGCGGACTTGCTGTACACGGTGGAAACAAGCACATGCCGCGGCTCGTAGGTCGCGATGAGCGGGACCGGAGAAACGGTGAAGATGAGGCGCACCGTTGGGTTTACCGCCTTGAGATGGCGGATGAATTCGGCGAGATCGGAGGTCATTTCGGCCACGGAGAAATTCTTAAATGCGTATTCACCCTCGCCTGCGGCAACAACACCCGATGCAAGCGGAAATACCGCACCGTCCACTTGCGAAACCCAACCTTCGGTCAGCCCCAGAGTGAAGATGAACACGTCGCAATCTTCGAACATGGCCTGGACGGCGGCGAGGTGTGTCTCCCGGTCCTCTTCCAGTCGTTCCGTAGTATCGAAGCCCGGGTCCTGAATCTGTGGGCGAAACGGATCGACGTACTTGCCGTCCGGCCGCCGCCAAACGCGATCCGTGGGCTCGAACAGCCCATAAGCGCGTTGAAACAACTGCAGCAGCTGGCGAACCGTATAGAGGTTTCCGAATCGCGCCGGAAAGACGCCATAGTTCTGATTGACCGCGCCTTCTGTCTGTGGCGCTGTCTCTGTAACGAGATAATTGAATCCCTCTTTCATCAGTGTGCGCGAGATGTGTTGGGCGAAACAACTGCCCGCCGTCGCCACCTTGTCCGACTGTGCAATCGTGAACGGCGCCGCGGTCACCGGATCGAATTCTTCCGCCGGCACCCTCGAAACCGAACGCCGCCAAAACGCGGAATCCGGAAGGCCGTGATAGGGATTCTCCATCTTCAACCCCTCTGTGCTGCTGCCGGAGATTAGTACATGCGCGGGTCTTGAGGGGAAATATCCATCTTGCTAGCTTCCGCCGCCAAATGAAGGAGAGTTAGCGAATGGCTGATAGCACTGCGAAAAAAGCGGCCCCTGCGGGGACCGAAGAGGGCCGGGCAAAAAGGATGGTCACAACGCCGGCCGATCAGGCACATCTTGTCGCAGCCATTCTGGCCACTGCAATCGCGCCGCAGGCATCGACAGGCGAAAAGGGGGCCAATCCAAGCGTGGCTCTCGTCCAGCGCTATCGTCAAATCGTCCGTATGCTGACCCGCAATGAAGGCGAAGAGGGCGACGACTAGGGCAAAGGACCAAAGCCCTCTCTCACCGCGAAAAAAGTGTACGAGCCATACTGGCCCGTGAGGTCGTCCAATAGCGCCTCGAGCGGGCGGAAGCCAAATTTCAAGAATAGCGCAAACACCTCGCGCATCGGAAGGGCGTGCATTTCGAGCTCCGGCACCGGGCTCTCGAGATATTTTTCGATGTCAAAGCTGTAGGTGATTGGGTTTGTCGGAACCTGGAACAGGGCCATCCCGCCGCGGTTCGTCCGCGGCAGAAGCTGCGACAGCACATACTTAATGATCGGCGGCGGGTTGTGCTGCAGCACAATCAATGAAAACAGAACATCGAATTCGGGAAGCGCCTCCAGATCCGCGAGCCCGACCAGCTGGCGGCATTCGACATTGTGCTTGCCCGCCTCTTCCAAATGGTGCCGGCACAGCGCGAGATTGCCTTCCGAGACGTCCACGGCAATCACTTTCTCGAACCTGTCGGCCAAGACCCGCGTGAGGCGCCCTACGCCGCAGCCAAGTTCGAGACAGGTGCCGCCCGGCACCTTCACGTTGGCGCGCTTGGCAAACAAGTCGAGCAGGCTTGCGTCCCGTGCCCCGCTTTCAAAGAAGGCCGCGCGGTTCTGCTCAAATGATTCCCGCTTGAATGCATCCTGGGTCAGCACGGACCAATAAGGCTCTGTATCGCCCAGCTTCGACCATTGGCGCTGCACACGGTCGAACAGCGCTTGAAGCTGGGCCTCCGACACGTCCACGTCGACGCGTAAAGGCGGTTCCCAGATACCCACCCGTGCCAATTCTTGCGATTTCGCAAACCGGTCCCTGAATTCCGGGCTTTTCACAAAAGCGTCCAGAATCGCCTCGAGCGGGATTGCCTGCTCCGCCTTCTTTTCGGCGGCGAATTCCTCCGGCTCTCGCAGTAACAGCGCGCGGTAGGCCGCGCGAATTAGAGCTTCGCGCGCTGGCCTGCTGTTCCCGACGCGGTAAGCATATTCCTCGCTACCGACGAAATCATGCAGGACCGCCTCGGGGGTTTCGAGCGCCGCAACCTTCTGCTCGACGGCAAGGTCCTCCGGCTCGCGGCCAAGCAGCACACGATAGGCGGCGACAATCAGTTCTTCCTGGGTGTCGTACACAGTGCCGCTCACGATTTTTTGGTTCGCAGTCGCCCAAAAAGGGGCGATGCCGTCCGGGTAGAAACGTCCGTCGAATCCCCGGTCAAGGCTGAGCGCCTGCAACGGTCTGCCGGATCGCGAAAAACGTGTAGGAGCCATACTGGCCGGTGGCATCGTCCAGTAGCGTTTCCAGGGGGCGGAACCCGAACTGCAGCATGAGAGCATATACCACCCGCATCGGGATCGCGTGCATTTCCAAGGGCGGAATTGGGCTCTTGAGATACTTGTCGATCGCGAAACTATAGCGGCTCGTATTCGTGGGGACCTGAAACAATGCCAATCCGCCACGGTTGGTACGCGGCAGAAGCTGCGAAAGCGCATACTTGATGATGGGTGGCGGGTTGTGCTGCAGCACGATCAGCGAAAAAAGGACGTCGAATGTCGGCAACGATTCCAGATCGGTCAAAGTCTTCAGCTGCCGGGTTTCCACATTGCGTTTCCCGGTGCTCTCCAGATATTGCTGGCACAATGCAAGATTGCCCGGTGAGACATCCACAGCGATGACCCTCTCGAACCGGTCCGCCAGATAGCGGGTGATCCGCCCAACTCCGCAACCGAGCTCCAGACAGGTGCCACGCGGCATGGCAACCTTCGCGCGCTGGGCGAAAACATCGAGCAACTTCGCATCGCGATCTCCGCTTTCGAAGAATGCCGCCTTGTTTTTCTCGAAATTCGCGCGCTTGAAATCGTCCTGGGTAATGACTGACCAATAGGGCTCCGTCTCGCCCAACTTGGACCATTCCTGCTGAATTCGCGCGAACAGCGCCCGGAGTTGCGGCTCCGACACATCGACATCGATCTGCGCGGGCGGATCCCACCGGTGCGCAGCGAAATTGAGACCTTCGTGGACTTCACTGAGCTTTCGAATTCGTTCGGCGTATTCCCGGCTGCCCACGAAGTCCTTCAAAATAGCTTGGGCATTCTCCAAATATGCGAGCTTCTTCTCGACGGCCATCGCCTCGGGCTCACGCCCCAACAGTACGCGGTACGCTGCAATGATCACTTCGTCGCGGGTCATTGGACTACCCTGGCATTCGCGTGGCAGATGTTGGCGGGGAGCAGTTGCTCACGACTGCGCTGCCTGGAGCAACTCTCTCGTGAAGCGTAACAATCTCATAGATTTTGCGGCCTGCCTATACAATGCACGGATGCGCAGAACATATTCGCGTGTCGCTGGATTTGATGCGAACGATGCCTTCATGGCTTCTGCGAATATCTCCGTCACAGCCGACTCGGAGTTTCGAAATCCCGCAATAAACGTCCTTATGTCTCGCAACTTCTCTGTCCGGCTCTCAATCTTCCAGCCTTCCACATTGGTCAGAAACTGACGTACGAATGGGAGGCTGTAAAATTCCTCGTCGATGGCAGCCGGCTTTCCCGAGGGGGGGCGACGGTAAGACCGTGAAGCTCTGACGAACTCCCTCATCGATTCGTCTGGCTCAAGGCCCAACAACCCGCAGAGATTAGTGGCACAGTCATCCATGCTCTCCGGACTCACCAGATAACGGTAGTTTACCAGGCGCACGTCGATCTCGGGCGGAAGCGTAAACAGCGCGAAGATGAGGAACAGGAACTCGATGTCGGCGAAAAGCGACACCATACCGGCTGGCCAGGAGTCGGTCGGATTCTTTGCGCGTGCGTTCCACGAGGCGCCGACCTGCCGGACGTCCCGTATGATGGCGAAGAACTGTGCGCCCGGAATTTGCGCGACCAGATTGCCGGTTTGCATATAACCCCGCGGGAACTTGTCCCCTATGGCGACCAGTTCGCCCTTGCTGGCGAGGAGAGCTTCCATGCGCCTGCGGTCGACTCGCGACGGCTCGCACTCCAGAAATCCCTGAGGCGTGAAATAGTCGGCCTTCAGCTTGCCGGGACTAAAGCGTTCATGTCCACACAGGATCTGTCTGTGAGAATTGAGCAACTCGCCGAAATAGCTGGTGCCGGAGCGCGCCACCGCGAAGCAATAGAAAAGCCGCATTGCAATGACCGCACGTCCGCTAGATGTCGTTCGTCACAACTCTTTCGAGAAATTCGAGTCGCTCCAGGATGGAACTACGATCGAACGCGATGAGAAAAGTGTAGCCCATTCCCAGCATACGCTTATCCTTTCCACTTTCGACGAGACTCATGTCCTGCAGCCGCGACGCGGCAATCCGCAGGCGAACGTTAATGTACTCGTCGCTTTCCTCACGCGCAGCGAGCCCCTCCATATCGAGCGGAACCTTCACAATCCGGCGTCCGGTGAAGCGGTTCAGCGAAACAACCTCCTTGCCATTCACCGCGATGGTGGCGCCCGCGTTACCGCCTGGCGGTGCCATCAGCCCGAGAAAAACCACCGGTCGTTCACGCTTCGCACTAATGCGGAACGCGAGCTCCGCCGATTCCTTGCTCGTCCAGCTGCCCCAGTTCTCAGTGCGATGCCAGGTATGACCGTTGCGGAACATACCGGCCCATTGGGGCAGATCGAAGCGCTTCAGCGGTGCAGGCCTGCCAAATCGGTAGTAGGTCCCGATCTGTAGCTCGGGAAGTTCGACCGGCGGCCGGGTCTGCGCCGCGGCGGCTGCCACGACGCCTCTGATTTCCGTGGCAATGTCTGCCCAAGTGCCGGGATGATAGCCGCGCCGGATGCGCTCCTCCGCTTCTTCGCGCTCTGCCGGATTGTCGAGAAGGCGTGCGATGGCGTCGTGAATGTTCGTTTCGGAGCGCTCATCCACGTGGATGGCGTAGCCCGCACCCGCCTCTTTCAGAGACGAATTGCTTCCGGCGACGCACACTTTTCCGGCCGCGAGGCTTTCGCTGATCGGCAGGCCCCACCCTTCGTAGTAGCTCACATAGGCCGTGAACAGGCACTTGGCGTAGAGCGCCTGGAGCAGGTCGTCCGATAGTCCGCTCACAAAGTGGATGCTGCTGTTCAATAGGCCCAACGCGGTTGCCTGAGCCATTACAGCATCGCTTTTCCAGCCGACTTTTCCGACGCAAAGCAGCTTTGGGCAGTTGTCAGGATGCGTGGTGCGCAGCCTGTCCCAAACATGTACCAGCGTCAGGTGATTTTTTCTCGGCTCGATCGTACCGACGGTCAGCACGAATCCTCGGTCAAGCGTCCCCAACTCGGCGAGCAACTCCGTTGCCGCGGCATCTGCTTCAGCAGAGATCGTCTTGCTCGCCCATGAAGCTGCCAGCCGACAGACGCGCACATCCTGCTTCCGCTCCGGCTGGACCAACTCCAGATAGTCATTGCGCGTTGCCTCTGAATTGCAGATCACCAGATCCGCATTCTCACGAACATTGGCCAGCCAATAGGAATATTCGATCGCCAACGACTGATCGAAATAGGCCGGATGGCGCGCGGGAATACAATCGTGGAGGAACACCGCATAGCCCACACCCAAGCGCCGCAGGTGCCGGACTTGCGTGAAATAACCGGGCAAAGCCCACGAGGCGCCCACGTTTACCAGCCACTCGCCCGGCTCGAATTGCTTGATGGGAAATCCGGGAAAGTCGGTTGCGAACTGCTGATAGACATCCGCCCAAAGCCGCCCGCTTCCCGGCCGGAAAGAGCGGGCTGCGCCTATGAGCGATTCCAGCCAGTCGTGCGGCGCTACTCGCCATCGCTGCTGGCCCTTGTCGTAAATGACGCAGGTCGGGCTATCCTTTTCGGAGCGCAGCATATCCAGGCACAGCTCCTGCTGTACGCGCTGAATACCGGTCAGCGTGCTGCCCCCGCTGTAAAAATAGAACAGATCGCTAATTTCGAGGTTCATTGCGGCCGGTTCGAGTTCGGTGGCCAGCGGCGCATCACCATCCCGGGGGGAAACCCGCAAATGCGGTCCGATCGCCAAATTCATGCGCTGATTCACCGTTGCCCCTAAAGAGTCAACCCCGTCCCTGACATGTTGAGGCGGAAGTCAACTGCCGGTTTTGTGCGATGGCCGGACCGTAGACAATCAAGCCCGGCGCCGCAATACCCGGGCAATCTGCACAAAAATGAGGCTTGCCGATGGCACGCGAGGCTGCAGGTCAATCGTGCGTTGCCCCATCGGTGCCGTGCTGTACATAGGACTTCTCCTCGCGAATGTCAGAACCAAACAGGACATCGATCTGGCGCTTGACCCGCGCCCGCTCATCGTTTGTTTGGTAAACGGCCCGCGCCAGCCGCACGAATTCCGCACCGAAATCGCCGCGCCGTTCGTGCTCGCGTATAAGCTCCTCAATACCCCACAATTGGCCATTGATGTCCTTGAGGCGGGCAAAGAGCGCCGCGAATCCGTTCTCCGCTTTCACCTGGGAAATGAACAGGGGTGCGACCTGCGCGAGTTCCAGCTCGACATTGGCGCGTTTCGCTGGATCATGTATCCGGTCGCGCTTTATCTCGAGAATGGCAACCTTGTCGGCGGCTTCACCGAATGAGATGGGGAGCGTGAGCAGACGCATTATGGCACGCTTTGGGGAACAAGCGGCGCGGGCTCGTGGGACAAGTCGCGCGAAGCGCTATTGAGCATTTCGAGTACCCTGGCCTCGACCGCATCGAGCGAGATTTCGGATATACATTTGCAGACGCCCGATGCGAAATGGGGGTGAGCCTTTACCTCGCATGGAGAGCAACTCTTCTCGAGTGCCAGCGCTATGGTGGACGCGCGCAGAGGCAAGTGGCTCAATGCATCCGTCGGCCCATAAAGCGCGAGCACGGGAATGCCAAGCGCACTCGCGATGTGCATCGGGCCGCTGTCGTTCGATACGAAATGACTACAGGCGACCATCGCGCGGGACATTTCCTCGATGGTTCCACCGGTACGGTTTTCAGTTCCGGGCACATATTCGTCAGGCGTGCCGAATGACGCAACCCAAAGGCCGTGGGCGGAAAGCCGCTCTGCCAGCTCAGCGAAATACGGCCAGCGTTTCGACGCCCAGCGTCCGGATTTCGAACCTGCGTGCAGTCCCACCATTCGTTCGCCAGGCGGCTGCCAGGCGAGCGCGCCCGCGAAATAATGCCCTGCATCCGGTTCGCCATAGGGGATGCCAAGCAGATGTTTTGCCGCCTCTAGGTTGAGCAGGGTGTCGTTCAACATTCCGGCACGGAATCGGCGCCACGTTGAAGAAGTGACGATGCGCTCAGCCTGAAACGCAAAGCGCAGAGGACCAAAAAAATGCGTGAGAAAGACAGTGTCGTACTGACGCTTCAGCACATCGCGGGAGAGCGGCCATACCCGGCTCACATAACGCCGGTTGTCCAAGAGGAATTCTGCATGCGGATGATCGGCAGCCATGATGACTTCAACTTTTGCCCCGGTGCGCAGCGCAATGTTCCGGATCATCGGCGTTGCGTGCAGGATATCGCCGATCCCCGAGCCCACACCAATTAGGAGTCGCGGCTTTGCGTCGGAAAGAACCGTCGGTGATGAGTAGCTTGCCGGCGGATTGGCCTGGTCACATAGTTGGTCCAGAAACTCCACCTTTCGCGCAATTTCGCCATTGTCGGGTTCCCGCGTCAGCAGCTCGCGATACAACGCCGCTGCTTCGGCAAACCGGTTCTGTGGCAGGAGACTGTTTGCTTTGACGCGTTTCGCGCGTGTCTCTGTCGGCGCGACTGAGAGCGCCACGTCCGCCGCCGCTTCAGCCTCGTCATATTCACCGGCTTCGTAGAGCGCGTTAGAGAGAGCAAGAGACGCGGCATTCCTGATCACGGCCTCAGAGGAACGGCTCGCCGCGCGAAGCGCCGTGAGCAGTTCCCGCGCGGTCTCTTGCTCTGCCGTGTCACGCACGGTGCGCAGCAGGAACTTGGCCAGCTCCCAGCTGCCACGTTTGGATAAATCATCCTGCGCTGCGGCGCGCTGCAGGTAGAGCAAGGCTCGCCCAGGATCGCCTGCGCGGCGGGACGCGGTGCCGGCCGCAATGTTCGTGTACATCGAATGCGGATTGGCGTCGGCAGCTGCAACGCACACCCGCAAGCCGAGCCGGTCGTAGCCCCTGCGCGATGCGAGGCGGCCGATGATGAGCAGCACCCGATCGAGTCCGAGCACCCGGAGCGCCCTAATCTGCTGTGGGATGCACGTCGGAGGCTGCAGCGTGCCTGCGGATACGTCTGAGAGTGCGCGCAACTGTTCGTGGGCATGCCTGAGGACTGTCTTGGCACGTATCTCGCGAAAGCCGCTCATCTTACTTTACCAGCCGCAGCGAGCCGTCGCCGAAGGCAAATTGGATGGCGGCGCCCGCACCGCTCTTTACCGTCACACTCCAAACGCCACGCTCGCCCTCTACACCGACCTCAAAGGCACGCATGGTTGGATTGCATTGGAAAAACGACGCCATGAGCGTGCTCGTGGCGCGACGCTCCCGGACAATGTACGGGTTTGCCTCCACAACTCGCGTGCGTGGGCTGGTCCAACCGATGCCTCCGCTGGTGCCTTGTGACAGGACCGCTGTCGCACCGGCATCAAACGCCGCATTCAGGAAGCCGCCATCGGCAGCGACGAATAGAGCCGTGCTGCCCTGGCAGGAGGACGGTTGCAGGGATGGCGAGAAATGCCAAAACTGCTCGAACCGCACTTCACCCCCTTGTGCCTGAAGTTCGTCAACCACAATCAGGCCGTGCGCGGGCTTTAAATGAATGATGGTGCGTGCGACCTCTGCTGCCTCGAATGTGTTGTCGAGCGTGCGCACAGCCGCCCAACTCGGCTGTTCCCAGGCGGTCTCGATGCGGACTGCGGCCGGATCGCGGTTGCGGAGTCCGGCAAATGTTCGGCCATCGATTCGCACGGCATTGTGCGAACCCGGATCGAGTCGCGAGATACGCCGAATTTCCCGCGAAGCGCGCGCATCGATCGTGCCTCCGCCGATCAGCACAGGTTTTCCCCCGAGCGAAAAGCTCAGTGACGGCCCTCCCTGCGCGGCCGGTCGCGCATGGACCACCAGATGCGAGCACGATTTATCGCCTTGTCTTGTCGAACGGCTGACAAAATAGCCGGAGTCCGCAAACAGCACGGTATCGCGAAGCGAGCCCTGCTGCTGCTTCACAAGATTGATCGCCGGCCCGGATTTCTGCATCGCCCGGGCGGTCTTTTGCAGCTGCGGATATGCCGCGCCCGGCAATTCATCGATCTGCGCACAGGCGCCACGCTCCGCAAGCAATGCATCGGCAAAGCGGGCGAGCTTCATCATGGCGCCATTGATCGCCCGGGAAGACACTTCCGCCTGGCGCAGATCATAGCTGAGGGCGGATAATGTGGTGAGCACAGAGCCGTGCTGGGCGAACCCTTCCTGCCACACGCCGTCGGCCGATGTGCCGATTTCGAGTTGCCAAGTTGAGAGCCATTCCATCGCATCGTTCAGCAGCAGCGCCCCGTAGGATGTTTTCCGAATCGGCAGTGCAAGCGCGGCCAGAATACAGAGCCGTTTCACGGCGGTGGCTGAGCCCATTTGCAGCGCGTTTGGACGCAGCCACTCGAGCAATTGCAGAAGGCCGCGGAACACCGGTTCGCAATGCGCCTGCTCAAAGCGGATCTTGCGTAGCGCGGCCATCCGGCAGCAAAGCAGATACGATACAAAGGCGATTGCCCGTCGCTGCACCGCGCGCTCCTGCCACGCGGCATCGCGCATGCCCTTGGATTTGGCGATCAACCGCACCA
>DASXGS010000350.1:0-2161 GCA_036488975.1 Rhizomicrobium sp.
GCCGACCGCTCACACCGTAATGCTGGAGATCGAGGCGACGAACGGGAGCTACAGACTGCCCGAACGCGGGATTCTCGGCCCGCATGCGCAATTCGATCCGGCGGCGCTCGACACGCCGGAGCTGGACGAGGCGTTCAGATCCCAGCCCGACGGCGAATGGCAAGTGATCGTGAAGCGGCGCGGCGCAATCTCCACCATTACCTATCCGTTCAATCCGCTGGATGCAGTGGGCTGGAAGGGCAATTTGAGCGTCGTCAAACTCAACTGGCGCGACATCCGCCCGGTGATGAGCCACCGCTACCACATTCCGCCGTCGGTCCACACAACTTTCGTGGCGGACCGCTTCGTCGTCTGCACCTTCGTGCCGCGGCCGATCGAAAGCGATCCCGGGGCGCTGAAGGTGCCGTTCTATCATTCGAACGACGACTACGATGAAGTGATCTTCTATCACGCCGGTGAGTTCTTCAGCCGCGACAACATCAAGCCCGGCATGGTGACATGGCATCCCAACGGCTTCACGCATGGGCCGCACCCGAAAGCGTTTGCCGCCGGTGCCAAGGCGGCGAAGACCATGACCGACGAAGTGGCGGTGATGGTGGACGCACGCGATCCCTTGGATATGGGGGAAGGGGCCGAGTCGACCGAAGATCCTGGCTACGCCGACAGCTGGAAGACGAAATGAAGCTCGCCTCGCTGCGCCACGGCCGCGACGGCATGCTCGTCGTGGTGAGCCGCGATCTGTCGCGCTGTGTTGCCGTGCCGCACATTGCGCACACCTTGCAGGTGGTGATGGACGATTGGATGCATGCCGCACCGCGGCTCGCACGCGTGTACAATCTGCTGAACGAAGGGCCGGTGGCCGGCGAGAAACCGTTTCGTCCGCAGGAATGCGCGGCGCCGTTGCCGCGCGCTTATCAATGGGCCGACGGCTCGGCGTACGTCACCCATGTGGAGCTGGTGCGCAAGGCGCGCGGTGCAGACATGCCGCCCTCCTTCTGGTCCGATCCGCTGATCTATCAGGGCGGCTCGGATTGCCTGCTTGGTCCTTGCGATCCCATTGTGGCGGCGGATGAATCCTGGGGCATCGATCTGGAAGGCGAAGTGGCCGTTATCACGGACGACGTGCCGATGGGCCTCGATGCGGCACACGCGGAGAAGCATATCAGGCTGCTGATGCTGGTGAACGATGTCAGCCTGCGCAATCTGATCCCGGCCGAGCTCGCCAAGAACTTCGGTTTCTTTCAGTCAAAGCCCGCCAGTGCCTTTTCACCTGTCGCCGTGACACCCGATGAGTTGGGGGAAGCGTGGAACGAGGGCAAGGTGCATCTGCCGCTGCGCGTGTGGCTGAATGGTGAGCCATTCGGCACGCCCAATGCCGGCGAAGACATGACGTTCTCCTTTCCGCAGCTGCTGGCGCACGCGGCCAAGACCCGCAATCTGTGCGCCGGCTCGATCGTCGGATCCGGCACGGTTTCGAACAAGGATGCTTCGCGCGGCTCCGCCTGCATTGCCGAACGCCGGTCGCGCGAAACCATCGAACACGGCGCGCCGAAGACGCCGTTCCTCAAATTCGGCAACCGCGTGAAGATCGAAATGCTGGACATGGACGACCGATCGATTTTCGGCGCCATCGAGCAGGAAGTGCGGCGCCATGAGCGATGAACTGACCCTTTACACCTACTTCCGCTCTTCCGCCGCCTTCCGGTTGCGGATCGCGCTCAACTTCAAAGGGCTGAAGGCGGAACACCGCTTCGTGCATCTGCTGAAGGACGGCGGCGAGCAGTTCACGGCCGAATACGCAAAGCTCAATCCGCAGCACCTCGTGCCGACCTTGGTGCACAATGGCCACCCGCTGCAGCAGTCGCTGGCGATCCTCGAGTTTCTGGATGAGGTCTATCCGGAGCCGCCGCTGCTACCGGCCGATCCACTGGCGCGGGCGCGGGTGCGCGCCATTGCGTTTGCGGTGGCGTGCGACATTCATCCCGTCAACAATCTGCGGATGCGCAAATATCTGCACAAGGAATTTGGCCGAAGCGACGAGGAGATTCTCGCCTGGCAGGTGCATTGGATGACGCTTGGCTTCGATGCGCTGGAAAGCATGCTGGCGAACTCCGAGCAGACCGGCCGCTTCTGCCACGGCGACGCGCCCACGCTCGCCGAC
>DASXGS010000040.1:0-2851 GCA_036488975.1 Rhizomicrobium sp.
GCGGTGTAGCAGCGGCCGCCGACGCGCGTATTTCCCTCGTACAGATCGGCGTCCAGGTGAAATTTTCGCTTCAGGTGGCGGGCCGCCGCCAATCCGGCGAGGCCCGCGCCTACGACGGCAATTTTCGCGCCTGCCGCGCCCGCTGGAACCGGCAAGAACATGGTTGTCGCCGCCGCGGCAGTGCCGGCGAGCACACTGCGGCGTGAGACGGAGGAATTGTTGCCAAGCATCGCGGGGTCGAGGCCGCGCGCTTCCAACGCTGCAAGCCGGGTGGCCCGCTTCAGGAAATGCATGAGCGGCGTTCTGGCCATTGTCCCCTCCCCTAAACCGGCAAATCAGCGGCGCACCAATATCGTACGCGCGTTAACGGGCGGCCAACAGCGACCAATGAGATTGACTCACCGCTTTCCGTTTTGCGTTCCCCCGCCGAATCGGATTTGACATTCGATATGGACGCAACACCTGCCAGATCGCCGCTTGCAAGATGGTTACGGCGCATTGCGATCGGCATGGTCGTTCTGTTGGTGCCGGTTCCCATTCTTCTCCTGCTGCTGTTTCGCATCATGCCGGTGCCGTTCACGCCCCAGATGGTGATCGGCGAACTGTCTGGCGACGATGCTCACTACGCGTGGCGCGAGGCCTCAGAGATTTCGCCGTATCTCTTCAAAGCGGTGATTGGCGGCGAAGATGAGAAGTTCTGCCGTCACCACGGCTTCGACTGGCAATCCATCGATCAGGCAATCAAATCGCATGAGCGGCGTCCGCAGAAACAGCTGCGCGGCGCAAGCACGTTGTCCCAGCAGGCGGCGCGCAGCCTGTTTCTGGTGCCGTGGCGCAGCTGGATACGCAAAGGCACCGAGGCGTACCTCACGGTGCTCATGGAGATGCTATGGCCCAAGCGGCGCATCATCACGGCCTATGTGAATCTCGTCGATTGGGGCCATAGCTATTTCGGTGCAGAAGCTGCAGCTCGCGGGTATTTCCACAAATCCGCTTCGGCACTCACGGCGCGACAGGCGGCGCGCTTGGCCGCCATCCTGCCCGATCCGGACGGCTGGCATGCCGTGCATCCCGGCCCGTACGTCACCTGGCGCACGGGCAACTTGATGGGCCGCATCCGCGTGGTTTCTCGCGACCGGCTGGACGCTTGCATCCGCCCCTAGACGGGGCGCGCCCTTTCACTAGATTGCAGCCGCATGCGCCGCCTCACCCATCTGCTGCTTTCGCCGCCGTCCCGCTTTGCGCGACTGTTGATCGCCGAAAAGCGTCTGACCTTCGATCCCGTGCCTTCCGACGATCCGCTTGCACAGCTGCCGGTGTTCACCGACCAGGACGGCGCGCAAGCCACAGGGCTGTGGGCCATCGTCGACCATCTTGAGGGCAACTATCCCGAGCATCCGATGACACCGGAAGACGCCGCGGCGCGCGCAGAATCGCTGCGGCTGATCGATTGGGCCATGGGTGCGCTTTACGACAACGTGACCCGCAGGATCGTCTTCGAGAAGGCTTCCCAACGCTACACCGGGGGCGCGGCGAAGCGCGCGCCGGACATGGAGGCAATCCGCGCCGGCCGCGAAGCACTCAAGATGGCGCTGAAGGAGATCGGCGGCAGCGCCGAGAGCCACGGCTACCTCGCGGCGCGCGAATGTACGCTGGGCGATCTCGCCGTGGCGGCGCATATTTCGGCGCTCGACTATTTCGGCGAAATTCCGTGGGCGGAGCATCCCGCCGCCGCGGAATGGTACATACGGATGAAATCGCGGCCCTCGTTCCGTTCACTGCTGGCGGATCGCGTGCCCGGCCAACCGCCCGTGGCGCACTATGCCGAGCTCGACGCCTGACATCCGCGCCGAAATTCGCGCGGCCGGCTTTCGCGAAGGCTTCGACGTGGTGCGATTTGCGAAAGCCGAAGCAGCGCCGCGCGCGAGCGCCGATCTCCAGCAATTCCTCGGCGAAGGGCGCCATGGCGGCATGGACTGGATGGCGCGCAATGCCGAGCGGCGCGCCGACCCGCAAGCGCTGTGGTCCGAAGCCAGGACTATCATTGTGCTCGGCATGAATTACGGCCCCAATTGCGATCCGCGCGACCGGCTCGCTGCGCGCGGACGTGCGGCGATCTCCTGTTACGCCCAGGGCGACGACTATCACGAGGTGATGAAGGCGAAGCTCAAGCGCGTGGCACGCCTCATCTCGGACGAGCACGGCGCAGATGTGAAAGTGTTCGTCGACACCGCACCGGTGATGGAGAAGCCGCTTGGGCAGGCCGCCGGCGCCGGCTGGCAAGGCAAACACACCAATCTGGTGTCGCGGCTCTACGGTTCCTGGCTGTTCCTGGGATCGGTCTTCACGACGCTGGAAATCGCGCCCGACGAGCCGGAACAGGATCATTGCGGTGGATGCACACGCTGTCTGGAAGCCTGTCCGACGAATGCCTTCACCGGCCCTTACCGGATCGATGCAACGCGGTGCATTTCCTACCTGACCATCGAGCACAAGGGACACATTCCGCACGAATTCCGCTCGGCCATGGGCAATCGCATCTATGGCTGCGACGATTGCCTCGCTGTCTGCCCCTGGAACAAATTCGCAAGCACGGCGCACGAGGCGCGGCTTCACGCGCGCGCCGAGCTGGCGCAGCCGCGGCTTCAGGAGCTTACGCGGCTGGACGACACGGATTTCCGCGCGCTGTTCCTCGGCTCGCCGATCAAGCGCATCGGCCGCGATCGTTTTGTCCGGAATGTGCTCATCGCGATCGGCAACAGCTGCGATGCAGCACTAGCCCCGGAAGCCGAGCGCCTGCTCGACGATCCGTCACCGCTGGTGCGCGCGATGGCAGTGTGGGCGCTCTCAC